>NZ_JANEWM010000003.1:0-149185 GCF_028069825.1 Citrobacter sp. Igbk 14 | reverse complement strand
TTGCACTGGCTGAATGGGCAGAGCAACATGCAGTAAAACTGGAATTTATTCAGCCGGGTAAGCCGACGCAGAACGCTTTTATTGAGCGCTTTAACCGAACATACCGTACAGAAATACTCGATTTTTATCTGTTCAGAACGCTGAATGAAGTGCGGGAAATCACGGAAAGATGGGTGTCAGAATATAACTGTGAACGCCCGCATGAATCACTGAACAATATGACGCCTGAGGAATATCGGCAACACAATCATTTGGCCGGGATCTCAAAAAATGCCTGGAACTAAAACGGGTCTATTTACAAATTGGGCGACACGCTAAAAACCGTAAAAGCCAGATTGGATCATATCGAGCAAGTGTTAGAAACCGCCTCCCTTTCTCTCGATAAACAGTCCCAGCCAACAATGCAGGCATCGCAGAGTATTGAGAAATTTAATCAACAGTATTCCAGCGTACTCAGCTTGGGATTTGGTGGGATTGTCGGTAGCTCAATGGCATTGGGCGCGTGGGCGCTTGTTTCAGCCATTGGCACTGCGTCTACTGGTACGGCCATCGGCACGCTGTCCGGTGTCGCAGCAACCAATGCGACACTTGCCTGGTTCGGAGGTGGTGCAGTTGCTGCGGGTGGAGCAGGAATGAGCGGTGGTATGTTAGTACTGGGAGGGATCGTTGCAGTGCCGATTATCTATTTCGCAGCGAAAGGTGCATGGACCAAAGCCCGTGCTTTCCAGGAGCAAGAAGAGCTTGTTGAGCAAGAGCATGAAAATTTACGTATATTAAAACCAGAACTCGAGAAGCAATATAACGATGTATTAACATACACTACTCAATTAAACCACCATTGCCAGATATGGTTGGAGCAAATGAGCAATGGGTTAGCGATCCTTTATCCTTGGGGAAAACTCAGCGTTTTTTACCGGAAATTGCTGTATGTCATCGGTATTAAGTGGAAAAAACCTGAGCATCTGGCAGTCATTAAAACCATAAATGAGCAAACCGTCCAGTTTTTGCGTTTTTTCCAAAACGAAAACACGTGAGCAACCCCAATAAAATAATTAATAATGTGCTGGCTTAGCAATATCCGCACTTGGCACGAACCGACTGCCAGATCAGATTCCATACTGATTAATAATAGTGCCAACTCAAGCCTGAGCCAGTACAACTGAATGGTTTGTATACCACACGCAAAATAACTGCCCTACCCCAGATCAATGCTCTCCTCTAAACACCTCTTCCCTATGCCACTCCACAAACCGCTCACCCGGATAATTTTCTTTAACCGGGGGCAACGCAATCGCCTTTCCCGCAAAATCCCAGAACAACCGCTGCACCACCCCACCACCATTTACCGCGTCGGAAACTATCACACGCATATTTTCATCCAAACCAATCGAACCACGATCAAACGCTTTATGGTGGATTGCGCACAATGCCAGGCCGTTAGGTACTTCACAAGGGCCATGGTGCTGCTTCCATCTGATATGGACAGCTTCCAGAGCAATCGGCGCATTGTCGTGGCGCATGTTGAAGCCGCAGATCGCGCACTGATAATTGTAAGCACGTAGCACCATCTGACGGAACTTCGGATCGCGTTGACGGAGAGAGGTGCAAATATCAAACCCCATCTCATCAGCGATGTCTTCCTGAATACTGGCCGGGAAATGCGCCTCCAGGAGCTGCTGCGCCAGCGTATCAATTAACCTGTGATTTTTTGCCACCAACGCAAAACTATCGGCATCAAATCCACCCGCTACATTATATTCGATGAGTTCACGTCGGGGTGGCTGGCGACTACCATTGGTTGGGCACAGTTCCACGTTTTGTAGTTCCCAAAAGCCATCGCCCTTCAGACGCCAGAACGGCATGTCCGGGCGCTGGTCACGACGCTGCGGTCCATAACGTTCCAGAAGATCCAACAAGGGCTCGTAGATTTCAGAACCATAGTTAAACAGGCGATCATGACCCTGCCGATAGTGTGAGAGGACGTGCAGCAGCAATAATGGCTTATGTGGCGCACGCTGTTCGCCTTTGCGCCAGATGGTGATAGTTGATATCGCTTGCTTTAGGGTTTTGTCAGCAGTCATTACATTGAAGAATCCATGAGCACATATTTGCGATGATGCTCGCAACTATATGTACATTCAAGGCATTATTGCAGGCATCTTTTTTATCTGTCAGCTCTGTACCTAGCAGATGAAAATTTGATAATAACGGTAAAAAAATACAATGACCAACCAGCCCGATGAGGGCTGGTTGGTCATTTCAATTTAAACATCAACCACGAAATAACGGCACCCGACTCACTCACCATACCCTTGGTTGATCTTCGCATAGTCAAATGGCGTAATCCCTTTCTCCCGGTTCGCATCCAGGAAATCAGCCCACCATTGCAGCATCAGCTTGCGTTCGTCGATAAACTCCGCCTTATGGATATATGCCGCCCGTACTGAATTACGCTCCTATGGCTCATCTGTCGTTCTACCGCATCCTTTGACCATAACCCTGACTCAATCAATGAGCTACAGGCCATCGTGCGAAAACCGTGACCACAAACCTCAACTTTAGTGTCATAACCCATCACCCGCAGCGCACTGTTCACCGTGTTTTCACTCATGGGTTTACGCGGATCGTGATCGCCAATAAAAATCAGTTCATGTTCGCCACAGAACTGCTTTATCTGCTTCAGGATCGCCAGTGCTTGCTTAGAAAGCGGCACCAGATGCGGGGTATGCATCTTTGAGCCGCGATGAGAATGTTTAACGCCAGGGATAGGTTCTCTCTCAGGTGGGATCGTCCACATTGACGTTTCAAAATCGATCTCCGACCAGCGGGCAAAACGTAGCTCGCTGGATCGGATAAAGATAAGCAGGGTAAGTTCGGTTGCCCAACGGGTTAATGGTCTTCCGGTATAGCCATCTATTTTCTGAAGCAGTTCTGGAATACGCTTTAACTCCAAAGCCGGGCGATGCTGTCGATTGCTGGAAGCAACCGCTCCTGCCATCTCTTGCGCCGGGTTATAATCAATCAGTCCACTTTGCACGGCATAACGCATGATGGCCGTAGTACGTTGTTGGAGACGGGAAGCTACCTCAAGACGTCCAGACATCTCTACGGCCTTAATGGGAAGTAACAAATCGCGGGTACTCAATTCAGCAATATTACGCGTCCCAATCGCCGGAAAAACATTATCCTCCAGACTCTTTTTCACGCGCTCAGCGTGATCTTCCGACCATTTCTGGTTGGTCGCGAGCCAATCTCGGGCGACCTTCTCGAAAGTAATAATCTCTTTCGCCTGTTCTTCTTTCACTGCACGTTTATGTTCGCGGGGATCGATACCGGCAGCCACCAGCTTCCTGGCTTCCTCCCTTTTCTTCCTGGCATCCGCCAGTGAAACTTCGGGATAAACACCAAACGCCATCACATGCTGCTTGCCACCAAAGCGAAAACGAAATCGCCAATATTTGGAGCCATTAGCATGTACCAGTAAAAACAGGCCATCACCATCAGATAGCGGGTTTGCATTATCTTCAGGTTTTGCCGAACGGACTTTAGTATCAGTCAGAGCCATGAGGGTTCTCCTTCCATGTACCGCCGTGAGTATACAAACATTATCGAATCAGCATATATACTCAGTTATATACTCACAAGCGACTTGATGTGGGTTGACCTAAGTTGACTTCATCTGAAGGGAAAATCGCGGAAAGCCTTGTGTGGCGCGGATTTCAGGCATAAAAAAAGACCTCAGTTGAGGTCCATTTACATGCTTTTGGTGCCGAAGGCCGGACTCGAACCGGCACGTATTTCTACGGTTGATTTTGAATCAACTGCGTCTACCGATTTCGCCACTCCGGCACGGAAGGGATGCGGAAAACGTTGTGGATTATACCTGTCATGCGCCACCATGCAAGCACCAGCGTGTGTCTGGCTCGCTAAGTGTTGAAAATTTCAGCATTACCTTTCGTACCTGCAATCAGCATCACGGTTTAGCCCACGCAATAACCGCCTTAATCCCCCCTTCTGCGAAGCGTCCCGTTTCCCCATGCTCTACACTTCCAGTTCAACACCACACTGAGGGAAACACGATGTCGATGATAAAAAGCTACGCCGCAAAAGCGGCGGGCAGCGAACTCGAATTCTATGAATATGATGCGGGCGAGCTAAAGCCGGAAGATGTCGAAGTGCAGGTCGATTACTGCGGTATCTGCCATTCTGATTTGTCGATGATCGACAACGAATGGGGATTCTCTCAGTATCCGCTGGTTGCCGGGCATGAGGTGATTGGTCGAGTGGCAGCGCTCGGCAGTGCGGCGCAGGATAAGGGGCTGAAAGTGGGCCAGCGCGTTGGGATTGGCTGGACGGCGCGTAGCTGCGGGCATTGCGACGCCTGTATCAGCGGCAATCAAATTAACTGCCTGGAAGGGTCCGTTCCCACGATCCTCAATCGCGGCGGCTTTGCCGAGAAGCTACGGGCCGACTGGCAGTGGGTGATCCCGTTGCCGGAGAGTATCGATCTGGCGGCAGCTGGCCCCTTGCTGTGCGGCGGCATCACGGTGTTCAAACCGCTGCTGATGCACCATATTACTGCCACCAGCCGCGTTGGGGTGATCGGTATCGGCGGCCTGGGGCATATCGCCATTAAGCTGTTACATGCGATGGGTTGTGAAGTCACCGCGTTCAGTTCCAACCCGGCAAAAGAGCAGGAAGTGCTGGCGATGGGAGCGGATAAGGTGGTCAACAGCCGCGATCCGGATGCGCTGAAAGCGCTGGCGGGGCAGTTTGATCTCATTATTAATACGGTTAATGTCGATCTTGACTGGCAACCCTATTTTGAAGCGCTGGCCTACGGCGGTAACTTCCATACCGTCGGCGCGGTGATGAAACCGCTGCCAGTGCCGGCATTCACCTTAATTGCCGGCGATCGCAGCATCTCCGGTTCGGCGACCGGCACACCGTTCGAACTGCGCAAACTGATGAAGTTTGCCGGGCGCAGCAAGGTGTCGCCTACCACCGAGCTGTACCCGATGTCGCAAATTAACGACGCTATCCAGCACGTGCGTGACGGCAAGGCCCGTTACCGCGTGGTTCTGAAAGCCGACTTCTGATGCCGGGCTCAGTCCCGCAAGGGGCTGAGCCTATTGCCCGTGACGAAACGCGAGCACCGCCTGGCGACACTGTTCCGTCACATGCTCGATGTCGTGGTTCACATCGATGCGGGCAATATCGCGTTCATCCTCCTGCGGACACTCCAGCGCGTCAAATTGACTTTTTAACAAGCCCACCGGCATAAAATGCCCTGCCCGACGCTGCATACGCGCCAGAATGGTCTCGTAGTCGCCGTCCAGCCACAGAAAATGCACATTCGGACTGCCCTGACGCAATATATCGCGGTACTGTTTTTTTAATGACGAGCAGACAATAAACCCGGTCTCATTCTTTTTATATAAACTGTATGAGGCGTCATTTAATCGTGCTAACCACGGCAGTCGGTCTTCATCAGTTAATGGAATGCCTTCAGACATTTTATCAATATTTTTAGCGGGATGGAGATCGTCACCATCAATGAATTTTGCCGATAATACTGCGGCAATTTTACTGCCAACTAAAGATTTACCGCTACCTGAAACACCCATCAAAATATAACTTTCCCCGGCCATCGAAAAAACTCCAGATTCATATTCCATGGCGCGATACTACGCTTTCCACATTGAGGATTTCACGCTTTTTCAGCGCTGCTGATGAGAATTACAAGGCGCATCACGTTATGCGTAACATTGTAGTGTAACAATTTTCCAGCGTGACCTGTGTCACAAATAATAACACTCAAAACCGTTTAAATGCTGCCGAGGTTACTACCTGACCAGTGAGGCATTTATGCAAGTCAAAACCCAATCCTGCGTTGTCGCGGGTAAGAAAACTGTTGCCATTACCGACCAAAATATTGAATGGAATAATAAAGGAACACTGGTACAAATTACCCGCGGGGGAATTTGCGGTTCCGATTTACATTATTATCAGGAAGGAAAAGTCGGTAATTTTACCGTTAAAGCACCGATGATTTTAGGCCATGAAGTTATTGGTAAAGTGGTGCACAGCGATTCAAAAGAATTACAGGAAGGTCAGTCGGTAGCGATTAATCCGTCGAAACCCTGTGGCCACTGTAAATACTGTTTGCAGCACGAAGAAAACCAGTGCACGGAAATGCGCTTTTTTGGCAGCGCCATGTATTTTCCCCATGTCGACGGCGGCTTTACCCGGTTTAAAACCGTCGATACCGCGCAGTGTATCCCGTACCCGCAAGAGGCCGATGAAAAAGTGATGGCCTTTGCCGAACCGCTGGCGGTCGCGATCCACGCCGCACATGAAGCGGGCGACCTGCAGGGTAAGCGCGTGTTTATCTCCGGCGTCGGCCCTATCGGTTGCCTGATTGTCAGCGCGGTGAAAACGCTCGGCGCGGCAGAGATTGTCTGTGCTGATATCAGCCCGCGTTCGCTGTCGCTTGCCCAGCAGATGGGTGCCGATACGCTGATTAACCCGCAGCAGGACTCACTCGATGAGTGGAAAAAAGAAAAAGGCTACTTCGACGTCAGCTTCGAAGTCTCCGGTCATCCGTCCTCAATCACCACCTGCCTGGAAGTCACCCGCGCGAAAGGCGTGATGGTGCAGGTCGGCATGGGCGGCGCGGTACCGGACTTCCCGATGATGATGCTGATCGGCAAAGAGATCGCGCTCAAAGGCTCATTCCGCTTTACCACCGAGTTCAACACCGCAGTGTCGTGGCTGGCGAATAACGTTATCGATCCGCTGCCGTTACTCAGCGCCGAATACCCGTTTACCGAGCTTGAACAGGCGCTGATCTTCGCCGGGGATAAAACCCAGGCGGCGAAAGTCCAGCTCGTTTTTGCAGAAACAAAATAAGGAATAACATGATGAACGATCTTTTTTCACTGGACGGCAAAAACATTCTGATCACCGGTTCGGCTCAGGGTATTGGTTATTTACTGGCGACCGGGTTGGGTAAATATGGCGCTCAGATTATCGTCAATGATATTACGCCAGAGCGTGCTGAAGCCGCCGTCGCCAAACTGCAGCAGGAAGGGATTCGTGCCGTTGCTGCACCTTTTAATGTTACGCATAAACAAGACATCGATGCCGCCATTGACCATATCGAAAAAGACATTGGCCAAATTGATGTGCTGGTGAATAACGCGGGTATTCAGCGCCGCCATCCGTTTACCGAGTTCCCGGAACAGGACTGGAACGATGTAATTGCTGTTAACCAGACAGCGGTGTTCCTGGTCTCGCAGGCAGTCACGCGTCGCATGGTGGAACGTCAGGCCGGGAAGGTCATCAACATCTGCTCCATGCAGAGCGAACTGGGCCGCGATACCATCACGCCGTATGCCGCCTCGAAAGGCGCAGTGAAAATGCTCACCCGTGGAATGTGCGTAGAACTGGCACGCCACAATATCCAGGTCAACGGCATCGCGCCGGGCTACTTCAAAACCGAAATGACCAAAGCGCTGGTCGAAGATGAAGCCTTCACCTCCTGGCTGTGTAAACGTACGCCAGCCGCCCGCTGGGGCGATCCGCAGGAGCTGATTGGCGCAGCGGTATTCCTCTCGTCCAAAGCATCCGATTTTGTTAACGGGCACCTGCTGTTTGTCGATGGCGGCATGCTGGTCGCCGTCTGACGTTTAGCGACACCGCGCAGCGCTCCGGCGCTGCATTTTTGGCACCCCCCCTAAATCATTCGAGTTGCAGGATGACGGGGATAAAAGAGAAAAGATTATGCCATTAATAATAATTGCGGCAGGCGTCGCGCTGCTTCTGGTCCTGATGATTGGCTTTAAAGTTAACGGCTTTATTGCCCTGGTACTGGTTGCGGCGGTCGTCGGTTTTGCCGAAGGGATGGATGCACAGGCCGTTTTACACTCTATACAAAATGGGATCGGCGGGACGCTCGGCGGGCTGGCGATGATCCTCGGGTTCGGCGCGATGCTCGGTAAGCTGATTTCCGATACCGGCGCGGCCCAGCGCATTGCCACCACGCTGATTGGCACGTTCGGTAAGAAACGTGTGCAATGGGCGCTGGTGATCACCGGTCTGGTTGTCGGTCTGGCGATGTTCTTCGAAGTCGGTTTTGTTCTGCTGCTGCCGCTGGTGTTTACGGTGGTGGCCTCTTCCGGTCTGCCGCTGCTGTATGTCGGCGTGCCGATGGTCGCGGCGCTGTCCGTGACCCACTGCTTCCTGCCGCCGCATCCGGGGCCTACCGCGATTGCCACCATTTTCGAGGCCAATCTCGGTACCACCCTGCTGTACGGATTTATTATTACGATCCCGACGGTGATTGTCGCCGGGCCGCTGTTTTCTAAGCTGCTGACCCGCTTTGAGAAAGCACCGCCGGAAGGGTTATTCAACCCGCATTTGTTCACCGAAGAAGAGATGCCGTCATTCTGGAACAGTATCTTTGCGGCGGTTATCCCGGTCATACTGATGGCGGTCGCCGCGGTGTGTGAGATTACGCTACCGAAGACTAACAGCGTGCGGGTGTTCTTTGAGTTTATCGGTAACCCTGCGGTCGCGTTGTTTATCGCTATCGTCCTCGCCATTTTTACCCTTGGTCGACGTAACGGACGTACGATCGAGCAAATTATGGATATCATTGGCGACTCTATCGGCGCGATTGCGATGATTGTGTTTATCATCGCCGGGGGCGGTGCGTTTAAGCAGGTTCTGGTCGACAGCGGCGTGGGGCAATATATCTCGCACCTGATGACCGGTACGTCGCTCTCTCCGCTGCTGATGTGCTGGACGGTCGCCGCGTTGCTGCGCATCGCGCTCGGTTCTGCGACTGTCGCGGCGATCACCACTGCAGGCGTGGTACTGCCGATTATTAACGTCACCCATGCTGACCCGGCGCTGATGGTGCTGGCAACCGGTGCGGGTAGCGTGATTGCCTCACACGTTAACGATCCGGGATTCTGGCTGTTTAAAGGCTATTTTAATCTCAGCGTGGGCGAAACGTTGCGTACCTGGACGGTGATGGAAACGCTGATTTCCATTATGGGTCTGTTGGGGGTTCTGGCGCTGAACGCCATCCTGCATTAATACGGTATTACCGGGGAGCATCAGTCCGCGCTCCCCGGCTCAGGAGAGAAAATGAGGAACCACAGAATTTCTTTGCAAGACATCGCCACGCTGGCGGGTGTGACCAAAATGACAGTGAGTCGCTACATCCGTTCACCGAAAAAGGTCGCAAAGGAAACCGGTGAACGCATCGCGCAAATTATGGAGGAGATTAATTACATCCCCAACCGCGCACCCGCGATGCTGTTGAATGCGCAAAGCTATACGCTCGGCGTGCTGATCCCCTCGTTTCAAAACCAGCTGTTCGCTGACATTCTGGCCGGTATTGAGTCGGTCACCTCGGACCATAACTATCAGACGCTGATCGCCAACTATAACTACGACCGGGAATCCGAAGAAGAATCGGTAATCAACCTGCTGTCGTACAATATCGACGGCATTATTCTTTCCGAGAAATACCACACCCTGCGCACCGTTAAATTTCTGCGCTCTGCCAATATTCCGGTGGTCGAGCTGATGGATATCCAGGGCGATCGTCTGGACATGGAAGTGGGCTTTGATAACCGTCAGGCGGCGTTTGATATGGTCAGCACCATGCTGGATAAACGCCAGCGGCGCAAAATCCTCTACCTGGGTTCGAAAGATGATGTCCGCGATGAACAGCGCTATCGCGGCTATTGCGACGCCATGACCCGCCGGGGTCTGGAACCGCTGCGCGTTAACCCACGCGCCATCTCATCCATCCATCTGGGCACACAAATGATGCGTGATGCGCTCACTGCGCATCCGGATTTAGACGGCGTGTTTTGCACCAACGACGACATCGCGATGGGCGCACTGCTGCTGTGTCGCGAGCGCGAGCTTGCCGTCCCGGAGCAGATCTCAATTGCCGGTTTTCACGGCCTGGAAATGGGTCGGCAGATGATCCCAAGCCTTGCCAGCGTCATTACCCCGCGTTTTGAAATCGGTCGTATGGCGGCACAGATGTTACTGAGCAAAATCAAGAACAACGACCACAACCACAATACTGTCGATTTGGGGTATCAGATTTATCACGGCAATACGCTTTAACGCCTTTTCTCACACCCGCGCATACTTTCTTTCATCGACATTGCCTATACTCCAGGCAGGATAAATGGAGGAAATCTCAATGAGCGCACCCCTGCTAATTGCCCGCACGCCGGACACCGAACTGTTTTTACTGCCAGGCATGGCCAACCGCCACGGACTGATTACCGGCGCGACCGGGACCGGTAAAACCGTCACGCTACAGAAGCTGGCCGAATCGTTGTCCGAGATTGGCGTACCGGTCTTTATGGCCGATGTGAAAGGTGACTTAACCGGCGTGGCCGAGGAAGGACAAGCGTCTGAAAAGCTGCTCACCCGCCTGAAAAACATCGGCATTACCGACTGGCAGCCACATGCTAATCCGGTCACGGTGTGGGATATTTTCGGCGAAAAAGGTCACCCCGTTCGCGCCACAGTTTCTGACCTTGGGCCGCTGCTGCTGGCCCGTTTGCTGAACCTCAATGACGTACAGTCCGGCGTGCTGGATATTATCTTCCGCATTGCCGATGACCAGGGACTGTTACTGCTGGATTTCAAAGATCTGCGGGCCATCACCCAGTACATTGGCGATAACGCTAAATCCTTCCAGAACCAGTACGGCAACATCAGCAGCGCCTCGGTCGGGGCTATCCAGCGCGGGCTGCTGTCACTGGAGCAACAGGGTGCGGCGCACTTCTTTGGCGAACCGATGCTGGACATCAAAGACTGGATGCGTACCGATGCCAATGGCAAAGGGGTGATTAATATCCTCAGCGCCGAAAAGCTCTACCAGATGCCCAAACTGTATGCCGCCAGCCTGCTGTGGATGCTCTCCGAACTGTACGAACAACTGCCAGAAGCCGGCGATCTGGAAAAACCTAAACTGGTGTTCTTCTTTGACGAAGCCCATCTGTTGTTCAACGACGCCCCGCAGGTGCTGCTGGATAAAATCGAACAGGTGATCCGCCTGATCCGCTCGAAAGGGGTCGGCGTGTGGTTCGTCTCGCAAAACCCGTCGGATATTCCGGACAACGTGCTCGGCCAGTTGGGGAACCGTGTGCAACATGCCCTGCGCGCGTTCACGCCGAAAGATCAGAAAGCAGTGAAAACAGCAGCACAAACCATGCGCGCCAACCCGGCATTTGATACCGAGAAAGCCATTCAGGAATTGGGTACCGGCGAGGCGCTGGTGTCGTTTCTTGATGCCAAAGGCAGCCCATCAGTGGTTGAGCGAGCGATGGTCATTGCGCCGTGCTCGCGGATGGGGCCGGTGACGGACGATGAGCGCAACGGACTGATTAACCACTCGTCCCTGTACGGCAAATACGAAGAAGAGATCGACCGAGAGTCAGCCTATGAACGTTTGCAGCAAGGCGTGCAGGCCAGCACCGGGCAGCAAAATACACCGCCCGCCAACGGTAAAGCAGTCGAGGTGGACAGCGGTATTCTCGGTGGGTTGAAGGATATTCTGTTTGGCAGCACCGGACCGCGTGGCGGCAAACGCGATGGCGTGGTACAGAGCGTGGCGAAAAGCGCGGCGCGGCAAGTCACCAATCAGATAATCCGGGGGATGTTGGGGAGTTTGATGGGCGGGAGAAAACGCTAGTCCCCGTGGTACTGTGCCGGATGGCGGCGTAAACGCCTTATCCGGCCTACAAGCCCTGAGTAGGCCTGATAAGCGCAGCGCCATCAGGCACTGCGTGGTACGTTGTCGGATGGCGGCGCAAATGCCTTATCCGGCCTACAGGCCCTGAGTAGGCCTGATAAGCGCTGCGCCATCAGGCACTGCGTGATTCGTTGCCGGATGGCGGCGTAAACGCCTTATCCGGCCTACAAGCCCTGAGTTGTCCTGATAAGCGCAGCGCCATCAGGCACTGCGTGATTCGTTGCCGGATGGCGGCGTAAACGCCTTATCCGGCCTACAGGTCCTGAGTTGTCCTGATAAGCGCAGCGCCATCAGGCACTGCGAGGTTCATTGCCTGATGGCGGCGTAAACGCCTTATCCTGCCTACAGGCTCTGAGTAGGCCGGATAAGCGCAGCGCCATCAGGTACTGCATGGTACGTTGCCGGATGGCGGCGTAAACGCCTTATCAGGCCTACGGGCCCAGGTAGGCCTGATAAGCGCAGCGCCATCAGGCACTGCGCTTTACCGTGATTACGACCTACGCAGCATCAGCCACAAACTAATCAGCAGGAAACTGGCACTTGGCAGCAGCGCGCCGATAATCGGCGGAATACCATACACCAGCGTCAGCGGGCCAAAGATTTGGTCCAGCACATAGAACACAAAGCCAAAGCTAATCCCCGTCACCACACGCACGCCCATCGGCACGCTACGCAGCGGACCGAAGATAAACGACAGCGCCATCAGCATCATCACCGCGACAGACAGCGGCTGGAAGACTTTGCTCCACATATTGAGCTGGTAGCGCCCGGCGTCCTGGCCGCTCGACTTCAGGTACTTCACGTAGTTATGCAGACCGCTAATCGACAGTGCATCCGGGTCCAGTGCCACCACACCGAGTTTGTCCGGCGTAAGGTTGGTTTTCCACGTCCCGCTCACCGTTTGCGAACCCGTGATCTGTTTTGGATCAGTCAGGTTAGACTCATCCACCTGCGACAAACGCCAGACTTTCTGTTCCGGGTCAAATGTTGCGCTGGCAGCATAACGTACCGACTGCAGACGACGCTTATCGTTAAAGGAGTAAATGCTAATCCCGCCTAATTCGGCGTCCCCTTTCACTCGCTCGATGTAAACAAAGCTGTCGCCATCTTTCGCCCACAGCCCTTGCTGGGTAGACAGCAGCGAGCCACCGTACATCTGCTGCGCACGATAGTTACGCGCCATCTGTTCGCCCTGCGGCGCCACCCATTCACCGATGGCCATCGTCAGCAGCACCAGCGGAATCGCGGTTTTCATCACGGACAGCGCCACCTGCATACGGGTAAAACCGGACGCCTGCATCACCACCAGTTCACTACGCTGAGCCAGCATGCCCAGCCCCAGCAACGCGCCGAGCAGTGCCGCCATCGGGAAGAAGATTTGGATATCTTTCGGAGCGCTAAGCAGGGTATACAGCCCGGCGCCCATTGCATCGTAGCTCCCCTGCCCGGCTTTTTTCAGCTGGTCGACAAACTTGATGATCCCGGAGAGTGACACCAGCATGAACAACGTCATCATGATGGTGGTAAAAATGGTTTTACCGATATAGCGGTCAAGTACACCAAAGGGCTGCATTATACCGCTCCTTTACGCATAAAACGGGCACGCAAGCGGCGCATCGGCACCGTATCCCAAAGGTTAAGCACAATCGCCAGTGCCAGATAGGCAAGGTTAACCACCCACATCCAGAACACCGGGTCCAGCTTACCTTTCCCGCCGTTCGACTTCAGCGACGTCTGCACCAGGAAGAACAGTAAATAGAGCAGCATGGCTGGCAGCATGGACAGTACGCGACCCTGACGCGGGTTAACCACGCTCAGCGGGACAACCATCAGCGCCATCATAAATACGGTGAATACCAATGTGATACGCCAGTGCAGCTCCGCACGGGCCCGATCGTTGTCGGTATTCCACAGCGTGCGCATATCCATCTGGTCGGTATCGTTGGGGTCCAGCGCCACGGCCTGATGGCCAATAATTGCCTGATAGTCCTGGAAATCGGTAATGCGGAAATCGCGCAGCAGCGCGGTCCCTTCAAAACGCGTACCTTTGTTCAGCACCACGACCTGAGAACCGTCACGCAACTGAGTCAGATGTCCGGAATCAGCCACCACCACCGAAGGACGGGCGTTACCTTTCGGGCGGATTTGCGCGAGGAACACATCTTTGAAGCTGCTACCGTCAACACTTTCGATAAACAACACCGAACTGCCGTTCGTTGCCTGCTGGAATTGCCCTTGAGCAAGCGCCGCCATGCCGGGGTTCGCTTTCGCTTCCGCCAGCACTTCGTCCTGATGTCTGGAGGACCAAGGCCCTGCCCACATTACGTTGACTGCCGCAACGATACTGGTAAACAACGCCAGCACCATCGCCGCTTTTACCAGCACAGCCTTGCTCAGCCCGCAGGCGTGCATAACCGTAATTTCACTTTCGGTATACAGTTTGCCCAGCGTCATTAGCAGCCCAAGGAACAGGCTTAAGGGCAAGATAAGTTGCGCCATTTCTGGCACGCCCAGCCCCAGCAGCGAGAGCACCAGATTTGCCGGGATATCACCGTCAACCGCCGCACCCAGGATCCTGACTAACTTTTGACAAAAGAAGATCAAAAGTAGGATGAAAAGGATCGCAAGTTGGCTTTTGAGCGTTTCCCGTACCAGATATCTTATGATTATCACTTTAAATACGCCCGTAAAAACCCGTCTTTTTGCAGGAAAATAGCTTGTTTCATGGCTTAAACGTCATTTATTCTCTTGAGTCGTCGAAATCGTCGCTAAGATTATTATACTCAACGGATCCACCTCTCAGAAATTGTTCTGACGTGCCAATGCCGTAATAACGTTAAGATTAACACGAAGTCACCGCAACAGCGGGTATGAGTTACGAAAGCTTGCAATTCTATCCGTAGCCACCGCCGTTGTCTTTAAGATTCAGGAGCGTAGTGCATGGAGTTCAGTGTAAAAAGCGGTAGCCCGGAGAAACAGCGGAGTGCCTGCATCGTCGTGGGCGTCTTTGAACCACGCCGCCTCTCTCCGATTGCAGAGCAGCTCGACAAGATCAGCGACGGGTACATCAGCGCACTGCTGCGTCGTGGCGAACTGGAAGGTAAACCGGGTCAAACCCTGTTGCTGCACCATGTTCCTAACGTCCTGTCTGAGCGAATTCTCCTCATTGGTTGTGGCAAAGAGCGTGAGCTTGATGAGCGCCAGTACAAGCAGGTCATTCAGAAAACTATCAATACGCTGAATGATACCGGTTCGATGGAAGCCGTTTGCTTCCTGACCGAGCTGCACGTCAAAGGCCGCAATAACTACTGGAAAGTGCGTCAGGCTGTCGAAACAGCGCAAGAAACGCTGTACAGCTTTGATCAGTTGAAGACCAACAAAAGCGAGCCGCGTCGTCCGCTGCGTAAGATGGTGTTCAACGTACCGACCCGCCGTGAGCTGACCAGCGGTGAACGTGCTATTCAGCACGGTCTGGCCATTGCCGCCGGGATTAAAGCGGCGAAAGACCTCGGCAACATGCCGCCGAACATCTGTAACGCCGCCTACCTGGCGTCTCAGGCACGTCAGTTGGCAGACAGCTACAGCAAAAATGTTGTGACGCGCGTCATTGGCGAGCAGCAAATGAAAGAGCTGGGTATGCACTCTTATCTTGCGGTCGGCCACGGTTCGCAGAACGAGTCGCTGATGTCGGTCATCGAATACAAGGGCAATCCGTCTGAAGATGCGCGTCCGATTGTGCTGGTCGGCAAAGGGCTGACCTTTGACTCCGGCGGTATTTCCATCAAACCAGCCGAAGGCATGGATGAGATGAAATACGACATGTGCGGTGCTGCGGCAGTGTACGGTGTGATGCGCATGGTGGCGGAACTTCAACTGCCGATCAACGTCGTCGGCGTACTGGCGGGTTGTGAAAACATGCCTGGCGGTCGCGCGTATCGTCCGGGTGATGTGCTCACCACTATGTCTGGTCAGACTGTTGAAGTGCTCAATACTGATGCTGAAGGCCGTCTGGTGCTGTGCGACGTGTTAACCTACGTCGAGCGCTTTGAACCCGAAGCCGTCATTGACGTCGCCACCCTGACCGGCGCGTGCGTGATTGCCCTGGGTCATCACATCACCGGCCTGATGTCGAACCATAACCCACTGGCGCACGAGCTGATCGGCGCGTCCGAACAAGCGGGTGACCGCGCGTGGCGCCTGCCGTTGGGTGATGAGTATCAGGAACAGTTAGAGTCAAACTTTGCGGATATGGCGAATATCGGTGGACGTCCTGGCGGCGCGATTACCGCAGGCTGCTTCCTGTCACGCTTTACCCGTAAGTACAACTGGGCGCACCTGGACATCGCCGGTACCGCATGGCGTTCAGGGAAAGCCAAAGGCGCAACCGGTCGTCCGGTCGCGTTGCTGTCGCAGTTCCTGCTCAATCGCGCGGGTTTTAACGGCGAAGAGTAAGTTTGAGATTGCCCCGTAGGCCGGATAAGCGCAGCGCCATCCGGCCTACGGGGTGCATCATGGCAACGCATTTAAATCCACCACAAGAAACCCCATATATGAAGAATGCAACGTTCTACCTTCTGGACAACGACACACAGCAAGATGGCTTAAGCGCCGTCGAGCAACTGGTGTGTGAAATTGCCGCAGAACGTTGGCGCGCGGGCAAGCGCGTATTGATCGCCTGCGAAGATGAAAAACAGGCCATACGCCTGGATGAAGCATTGTGGGCAAGACCGGCAGAGAGTTTTGTACCGCATAATCTGGCGGGTGAAGGCCCCAGAGGCGGCGCGCCGGTAGAAATAGCCTGGCCGGAGAAACGCAACAGCAGCCCGCGCGACCTGCTCATCAGTTTGCGCGTTGGCTTTGCAGATTTTGCCACCGCTTTCACAGAAGTGATAGACTTCGTCCCTTACGAAGATTCTTTGAAACAATCGGCACGCGATCGCTACAAAGCTTACCGCGTGGCTGGTTTTAACCTGAATACGGCAACCTGGAAATAATGGAAAAGACATACAACCCACAAGATATCGAACAGCCGCTTTACGAGCACTGGGAAAAGCAGGGCTATTTCAAACCTAACGGCGATGAAAGCAAAGAGTCCTTCTGCATCATGATCCCGCCGCCGAACGTCACCGGCAGTTTGCATATGGGTCATGCTTTCCAGCAAACCATCATGGACACCATGATCCGCTACCAGCGCATGCAGGGTAAAAATACTCTGTGGCAGGCGGGTACCGACCACGCGGGTATCGCAACCCAAATGGTGGTTGAGCGTAAGATTGCCGCTGAAGAAGGTAAAACTCGTCACGATTACGGTCGCGAAGCGTTTATCGATAAAATTTGGCAGTGGAAAGCGGAATCCGGCGGCACCATTACCCGTCAGATGCGCCGCCTGGGCAACTCTGTTGACTGGGAGCGCGAGCGCTTCACTATGGACGAAGGTCTTTCCAATGCCGTGAAAGAAGTCTTTGTTCGCCTGTACAAAGAAGACCTCATTTACCGTGGCAAGCGCCTGGTAAACTGGGACCCGAAACTGCGCACTGCTATCTCTGACCTGGAAGTGGAAAACCGTGAGTCCAAAGGCTCGATGTGGCACATCCGCTATCCGCTGGCCGATGGCGCGAAAACCGCAGACGGTAAAGATTACCTGGTTGTTGCCACTACTCGTCCAGAAACCGTACTGGGCGATACCGGCGTTGCCGTAAACCCGGAAGATCCGCGTTATAAAGACCTTATCGGCAAATTCGTCATTCTGCCGCTGGTTAACCGCCGCATTCCAATCGTCGGTGACGAACATGCGGATATGGAAAAAGGCACCGGCTGCGTGAAGATCACCCCGGCACACGACTTTAACGACTATGAAGTCGGTAAACGTCACGGCCTGCCGATGATCAACATTTTGACCTTTGACGGTGATATCCGCGAAACCGCGGAAGTGTACGACACCAAAGGTGAAGAATCCGACGTCTACTCGAACGAGATCCCGACTGAATTCCAGAAACTGGAACGCTTTGCCGCGCGTAAAGCCGTGGTTGCGGCCGTTGACGCTCTGGGTCTGCTGGAAGAAATCAAACCCCACGATCTGACCGTGCCGTACGGTGACCGTGGCGGCGTGGTTATCGAACCGATGCTGACTGACCAGTGGTACGTCCGCGCAGATGTGCTGGCGAAACCGGCAGTTGAAGCGGTTGAGAACGGCGACATCCAGTTCGTACCTAAGCAGTATGAAAACATGTACTTCTCCTGGATGCGTGATATTCAGGACTGGTGTATCTCCCGTCAGCTGTGGTGGGGCCACCGTATCCCGGCATGGTATGACAACGACGGCAACGTCTACGTTGGCCGTACCGAAGCTGAGGTGCGTCAGGAAAACAACCTCGGTGCCGACGTTGCACTGCGTCAGGACGAAGACGTTCTGGATACCTGGTTCTCCTCCGCGCTGTGGACCTTCTCTACCCTCGGCTGGCCGGAAAACACCGATGCGCTGCGTCAGTTCCACCCAACCAGCGTGATGGTCTCCGGTTTTGACATCATCTTCTTCTGGATTGCCCGCATGATCATGATGACCATGCACTTCATCAAAGATGAAAACGGCAAGCCGCAGGTTCCGTTTAAGACCGTCTACATGACCGGTCTGATTCGTGACGACGAAGGCCAGAAGATGTCCAAATCCAAGGGTAACGTCATCGACCCGCTGGATATGGTTGATGGTATTTCTCTGGCAGAACTACTTGAAAAACGTACCGGCAACATGATGCAGCCGCAGCTGGCCGAGAAGATTGCCAAGCGCACCGAGAAGCAGTTCCCGGACGGCATTGAGCCGCACGGTACCGACGCCCTGCGTTTCACCCTGGCAGCGCTGGCCTCTACCGGCCGCGACATCAACTGGGATATGAAACGTCTGGAAGGTTACCGTAACTTCTGTAACAAGCTGTGGAACGCCAGCCGCTTCGTGCTGATGAACACCGAAGACCAGGATTGCGGCTTCAATGGCGGCGAAATGACGCTGTCTCTGGCGGATCGTTGGATCCTGGCTGAATTCAACCAGACCATCAAAGCGTACCGTGAAGCGCTGGATAACTTCCGCTTCGATATCGCTGCGGGCATTCTGTACGAATTCACCTGGAACCAGTTCTGTGACTGGTATCTGGAGCTGACCAAGCCGGTTATGAACGGCGGTTCTGAGTCTGAACTGCGCGGCACCCGCAATACGCTGGTTACCGTGCTGGAAGGTCTGCTGCGTCTGGCGCACCCGATCATTCCGTTCATCACCGAAACCATCTGGCAGCGCGTGAAAGTGATTTGCGGCAACACCGCAGATACCATCATGCTGCAGCCGTTCCCGGAATATAACGCGGCGCAGGTTGACGAAGCGGCACTGGCTGACACTGAATGGTTGAAGCAGGCGATCGTTGCCGTACGTAACATCCGTGCGGAAATGAACATTGCCCCAGGCAAACCGCTGGAACTGCTGCTGCGTGGTTGCAGTACTGATGCGATGCGTCGTGTGAACGACAACCGTAGCTTCCTGCTGAACCTGGCACGACTGGAAAGCATCACCGTGCTGCCAGCCGATGACAAAGGTCCGGTTTCCGTGACTAAAATCATCGACGGTGCCGAACTGCTGATCCCGATGGCTGGCCTCATCAACAAAGAAGATGAGCTGGCGCGTCTGGCAAAAGAAGTGGCGAAAATCGAAGGCGAGATTGCCCGTATCGAAGGCAAGCTCTCCAACGAAGGTTTCGTTGCTCGCGCACCGGAAGCCGTGATCGCCAAAGAGCGTGAGAAACTGGACGGTTACGCAGAAGCCAAAGCGAAGCTGATTGAGCAGCAGGCGGTCATCGCCGCGCTGTAAAAATCGTGCCTGTACGTTTGCCGGATGGCGCTACGCTTATCCGGCCTACAGGTACCGTCAACACAGGTTGGATAAGCGTAGCGCATCCGACCTGTGTTGAATTATCCTCGCTTGCACTTCCCCTCTCCGCAGTGGTATTAACTGCATATGTCTCACTTTTATGTCATGAGTTCGCTATGAGTGTCATTACGCCTGTCTCGGCTACGCTGCGTCGCATTGCTGCCGACGATAACCCCGCCATTGCCTGTGTGATCCGCCAGGTCTCCGCCGAATACGGCCTGACTGCCGATAAAGGCTATACCGTTGCCGACCCCAATCTGGACGAACTGTTCCAGGTTTACAGCCAGCCGGGCGCGGCCTATTGGGTGGTTGAGCAAAACGGTGAAGTCGTGGGCGGCGGCGGCGTTGCGCCGTTAGGCTGTAGCGAGCCGGACATTTGCGAGCTGCAAAAGATGTACTTCCTGTCGAGCGCACGCGGTCAGGGACTCGCGAAAAAGCTGGCGCTGATGGCGCTGGATCATGCCCGCGAGCAGGGTTTTAAGCAGTGCTATCTGGAAACAACTGCATTCCTGACTGAAGCTATCCGTCTGTATGAACATTTAGGGTTTGAGCATATCAGCGAAGCGCTAGGCTGCACCGGCCACGTCGATTGCGAAGTAAGGATGTTAAAGCCCCTCTGACTTCACGCCGAGGGGCCATGTCGGCCTTACTGCATCTCAGCTGAAAGCATCAGGCGAATTACGCCAGCCGCACGAGCGGTGGGAAGCTTCAGCACCTGAGTCCAGAGATCCTGCACAATCTCACAGGCGATCTTCTCTTTGCCAATCCCTTTATTCGGGTCGGCCATAATCTGAATATCATCCCCATAGCGCTGTACCAGTCCGGGGCTGATCGCTTGTAAATCCTGCAGCGCCAGCTGTTTTTCCTCGGCCGTCACCGTATGTTTATCCGGGCCATAGGCGGCGCGCATCATGCCCATATCGCCCACCATCCGCCGATTCATAATCTCACGCGGGACAAGATGTACCGGGTTAATGCCCCCTTTCACCGCCGGAAACAGGAAACGGAAACATTCGTCATCACCCACCTTTTCCACCGCAGCAATCTGCTCGAGGTTAATCTTCATATACTCAATGACGTTAGCATCAGGTGCTTGCTGCAGACGTGCCATCTGTAGCTGAAGGATTTGCGGCTGTATGGCATCGATAACCTGCTGCTCACTTTTGCCCTCGTTCTTCATCTGCACGGCCTGGGTGATGATTTTTTGTGTTAGCGCTGGCTCCTGCTCTCTAATCACCTGAAACACCGGATTGGCGCGCATCGCATTGTCAAACTTCTGCTCTTCGGTCATACCATATTCCGGACTTTCACGCGGGATAAGGTAGTGCACATCAAAAATATTCCATGCAATAATCGCGACCACAAAAATCACCGCGCCGGAGATCTTACCTACCCAGCCTTTTTTGCGAAACATGCCGACGACGATAGCAATCACCGCCCCGATATAGCCCGCCAACACTACGTGTGCCCAGTTCATTAACCATCCTTATTCAAATCGATACGTATGTCGGGGATATATTTCCCCGTTGTGTGTTCTGATTATTACGGTAGAGGCGATGGTTTTCCAGCCACCAGAATTTATCTGCAGGTATCAGGAAGAGGAGAGATGGCGCGGCAACCATGGCGAGCCGCGCCGGGAAGGTGTATTACGCGGGTACGCCGCTGTGAAAGCGGAATTCATCATCTGGAGACAGGATCAGCGACGCTTCCACTTCACCAAAGAAACGCACCCGGGCGCTGATGTCATCGGTTGAAATCTGCTGTGCCAACGCCAGGTAATCCTGATAATGGCGCGCCTCTGATCGTAGTAGCGACAGATAAAACGCCTGTAAATCATCATCCAGATACGGTGCCAGCGCCGCGAACCGTTCACAGGAGCGCGCCTCAATGTATGCGCCGCAAATTAGCTTATCAATTAGCGTTAATGGCTCGTGGGTGCGAACCTCTTTAAGCATGCCTTTGGCGTAACGACTGGCGGTAATTTTGATGTAGGGGATGTTGCGGCTCATCATCGCCTCGCGCACCTGCCAGAAGTGATGCAGCTCTTCTTTGATCAGCAAAACCATGCTGTCGATAAGCTTGCGCCCCCACGGATCGTCGGTCTGCGGCATCACACTTTTGCTGATCTGTTTATTCAGTGCAATGAAGTCAGGCTCCTCTCCCTCTCTGAACGCAAAAGCCTCATAGGGTTTCAGCCAGTCCAGCAACGCCTGTGAACCAGCTTTGTCAGCAACATATTTACGCACCAACAGCATCGCTGTTTGTGCCGCTTTCAGCTCGCAGACGAGGTGATCGGTCAGCAGCAGGGGAAGATTTGCCGGGTCCTGCGCTTTATCAAGCCATGCCTGGGGTGTTTTGCAGTGCAGAAAATTGAGGATTGGGGAGAGTATTTGCGGGTAATCCATACATTGTCCTTGCCCTACGGCAGCAAACACTGCCGTAGGTCATCAGATGACTTAGTGACGCACGCCGTCATCATCTTCGTCGACGAAATCTTCATCGTCGCCGTCTTCACCTTCTTCGCCGTTAGGGTCTTCGAAATAGGTACCCCACCCGTCGTATTCCACTTCAAATTTTTCAGCCAGATTCATCAGTTGCTCTACCTGAGCGTCGATCAGTTCGGCATTCAGGGCGCATTCGCTGAGAATGTCACAGCAAATAACTGTGTCGCCTTCTTCCACTTCCAGCTCTTCAGGCTCGGTCACTTCATAACCCAGTTTGAAGGCTTCTACTGCCGCTTTTTCCAGGGTTTCAAAGTCATCCGCGGAAAGGTGATGTTCGATGGTGTACAGCGCATCAGGGTCGCTGCCATCTTCGAGTAACTCTTCAATAATCAAGCGTGTTTCTTCACGCTGCTCTTCCAGTAGTTCCGGGTTTGCCATGGCTCGTTCCTCATAATGTCCTGCCGATACTCTTATTGTCACATACCGCTGACATTGCCTCCACCTTTCCAGGAAAGATTTGTTAAACAAGGTTGCAAATGAATAAACATCCATATAAATTGAATTTTAATTCAATAAATGGCTTAAGCCATGCGAGGGAACCATGTCTGCGTTTTATCAGAAGCACTTTTTGAAATTGCTCGATTTCACCTCTGCTGAACTCACGTCACTGCTACAGCTCGCCGCACAGCTCAAGGCAGATAAGAAAAACGGTACTGAGGTCGCTAAGCTCACCGGTAAAAACATTGCGCTCATCTTCGAAAAAGACTCGACTCGTACCCGTTGCTCTTTCGAAGTTGCCGCATACGATCAGGGTGCTCGCGTGACGTATCTCGGGCCAAGCGGCAGCCAGATTGGTCATAAAGAGTCGATCAAAGACACCGCCCGCGTACTCGGTCGTATGTACGACGGTATTCAGTATCGGGGTCACGGTCAGGAGATTGTCGAGACGCTGGCGGAATATGCCGGAGTTCCGGTATGGAACGGATTAACCGACGAGTTTCACCCCACTCAGTTGCTGGCGGATCTGTTAACTATGCAGGAACACCTGCCGGGTAAAGCGTTTAATGAGATGACGCTGGTCTATACCGGTGATGCCCGCAACAATATGGGTAATTCCATGCTGGAAGCCGCCGCGTTAACCGGGCTGGATCTACGCCTGGTTGCACCACAAGCGTGCTGGCCTGAAGAGAGCCTGGTGGCGGAGTGCAAAGCGCTGGCACAGAAAAATGGCGGCAATATTACGCTGACCGAAGACGTTGCCACAGGTGTAAAAGGTGCGGACTTTATCTACACCGACGTCTGGGTCTCGATGGGCGAAGCAAAAGAGAAGTGGGCAGAGCGTATTGCGCTGCTGCGTAACTATCAGGTTAATAGCGCGATGATGGCGCTGACGGGTAATCCACAGGTGAAGTTCCTGCACTGTCTGCCCGCGTTTCATGACGATCAGACCGTGCTGGGTAAACAAATGGCACAAGAGTATGGTTTGCACGGCGGTATGGAAGTGACCGATGAGGTCTTTGAATCCCCCGCCAGTATCGTATTCTCTCAGGCGGAAAACCGGATGCACACCATCAAAGCGGTGATGGTAGCGACATTAGCGAAGTGAAGGCATATGCCGGATGGCGATGCTAAGCATCTTATCCGGCCTACAACCGCGCTCCCGTTGGCCGGGCAAGGCGAAGCCGCACCCGGCAATCACGCTTATGCCACCCGCATTTTCACCACGGCTTTGCGCACCAGTGCCGGCGACCCGACTGCACACAGCGGTTTATGCACTTCACCCGGATAGAACACCACGAAGTCACCTTCGTTCAGCACGACCGTTTTCTCCTGTACCCCTTCCGCCACGAAGGCGATATCTTTATCCGCCAGCCAGTCGGTTTCCGGCGCGCCCGCAGGCTGTGTACTGAAGGTCATGCCTTCCTGGCCTTTGAGCAGGATCTGAATATCCAGATAACGGGCGTGATACTCAGCGCGGCGCTGGGCAAACGGCTCCGTCATATCTTCTGCAATCAGATAAAACAGACGATCACCGTCGATGTCATGCTTACCCTTTTCCGTCGCATCCGTCACGTGCGCCTTGATGTGTTCAATCGCCTGACGCAGCTCTTCTGGCAGCCAGACATCCAGGTTGTGAATATTGCCGACAATCATCTCAAACCCCTTAATTAAAACAATGTTTCATTTTAGTTGTTATACGAAAAAACCGTCTGCCATACCACTGCTATTTGCTGATATTTTGCGTCAACGCATGTTTATCTCAACGTGGCCGATCACCCGACAGGGTGCATGAATATTCATGAGAATCGTTTGCGATGAATAAATTGTGCATTTTTCGCTTGATCCCATAACGGAGCTGAGTATAATCGCGGACAATTTGCCGGGAGGATGTATGGTTCAGTGTGTACGACATTTTGTCTTACCGCGTCTGAAAAAGGACGCTGGCCTGCCGTTTTTCTTTCCGTTGATCATCCATTCCAAGCCCCTCAATTGAGGGGCTT
This sequence comes from Citrobacter sp. Igbk 14, assembly GCF_028069825.1. Lineage (NCBI taxonomy): Bacteria > Pseudomonadati > Pseudomonadota > Gammaproteobacteria > Enterobacterales > Enterobacteriaceae > Citrobacter > Citrobacter sp. Igbk 14. The sequence goes on along the minus strand of NZ_JANEWM010000003.1, from coordinate 124,534 downwards.
TTTTTTGCCCAGGCGTCAGGAGATAAACATGGCTAACCCGCTCTATCAAAAACACATCATTTCCATAAATGACCTCAGCCGCGATGACCTCAATCTGGTTCTCGCGACAGCGGCGAAACTGAAAGCCAACCCACAGCCGGAGCTGCTAAAGCATAAGGTGATAGCCAGCTGCTTCTTTGAGGCATCGACGCGCACCCGTTTATCCTTTGAAACCTCGATGCACCGCCTGGGTGCCAGCGTGGTGGGTTTCTCTGACAGCAGCAACACATCACTGGGCAAAAAAGGTGAAACGCTGGCTGATACCATTTCCGTCATCAGTACCTATGTTGACGCCATTGTGATGCGTCATCCGCAGGAAGGTGCTGCCCGTCTGGCCACAGAGTTCTCCGGCAACGTGCCGGTACTGAACGCAGGCGATGGTTCGAACCAGCATCCCACCCAAACGCTGCTGGACCTGTTCACCATTCAGGAAACCCAGGGCCGCCTGGACAATCTGCAAATCGCCATGGTGGGTGACCTGAAGTATGGTCGTACCGTCCACTCCCTGACCCAGGCACTGGCGAAATTCGAAGGCAACCGCTTCTACTTCATCGCCCCGGATGCGTTGGCCATGCCGCAATACATTCTGGACATGCTAAATGAAAAAGGTATCGCCTGGAGCCTGCACGGCACCATCGAAGAGGTTATGGCAGAGGTTGATATTCTCTACATGACCCGCGTGCAAAAAGAACGTCTGGACCCTTCCGAATACGCCAACGTGAAAGCACAGTTCGTCCTGCGTGCCAGCGACCTGAATGGTGCCAGAGCGAACATGAAAGTGTTGCACCCACTGCCGCGTATCGATGAGATCACCACCGATGTCGATAAGACGCCGCACGCCTGGTATTTCCAGCAGGCTGGCAACGGCATCTTCGCCCGCCAGGCGTTACTGGCACTGGTACTGAATAGCGAACTGGCACTGTAAGGGAGAAAAAGAGATGACACACGATAACAAACTGCAGGTTGAAGCCATCAAACGCGGCACCGTGATTGACCATATTCCCGCACAGGTTGGTTTTAAACTGCTGACGCTGTTCAAGCTGACAGAAACCGATCAGCGTATCACCATCGGTCTGAACCTGCCTTCAGGCGAAATGGGTCGTAAAGACCTGATTAAAATTGAAAACACCTTCCTGACCGATGAGCAAGTTAACCAGCTTTCTCTGTACGCGCCACAGGCGACGGTGAACCGCATTGACGATTATGACGTGGTGGGTAAATCACGTCCGAGCCTGCCGGAACGAATCGACAACGTGCTGGTTTGCCCGAACAGCAACTGCATCAGCCATGCTGAACCGGTTTCTTCCAGCTTTTCAGTGAAAAAACGTGCTGATGATATCGCGCTCAAATGCAAATACTGTGAAAAAGAGTTTTCGCATTATGTGGTGCTGGCCAACTAATTGCGGTTGGTATTGAAATGTTGCCTCTCTATAATGGCTAACACCTTAATACTGCAGTTCATCTGGAGATATCATGAGCAAAACTATTGCGACGGAAAATGCACCAGCCGCTATCGGCCCATACGTTCAGGGCGTTGACCTGGGTAGCATGGTAATCACTTCCGGTCAGATCCCGGTCGATCCGAAAACCGGTGCCGTAGCGGAAGACGTGTCCGCTCAGGCGCGTCAGTCGCTGGAAAACGTAAAAGCTATCGTTGAAGCAGCAGGCCTGAAAGTGGGCGATATCGTAAAAACGACCGTTTTTGTAAAAGACCTGAACGATTTCGCAACCGTCAACGCCACCTACGAAGCGTTCTTCACTGAGCACAACGCGACTTTCCCGGCACGCTCTTGCGTGGAAGTTGCCCGTCTGCCGAAAGACGTGAAAATCGAGATTGAAGCGATCGCCGTACGTCGCTAAGTTTCCTTGTGCCGGATGGCGGTTTCGCCTTATCCGGCCGACGGAAGCGTAATTTGTAGGCCCGGTAAGCGCGAGCGCCACCGGGCATTTATCACAGCACACCAAACAGTTTCGGCAGGAACAACGAAATCGCCGGAATGTAGGTTACCAACATCAGCACCAGGAACAGGACGAGGTAGAACGGCAGCATCGCCTTCACCACTTGTTCAATCTTCTGCTTACTCACCGCGCTGGCGACAAACAGCACCGACCCTACCGGCGGCGTAATCAACCCGATCCCTAAGTTCACCAACATGATCATGCCGAAATGAACCGGATCAATACCGAGCGCGTTGGTCACTGGCAGCAGGACCGGTGTCAGGATCAGGATCAGCGGCGCCATATCCATCAGCGTACCAATCAGCAGCAGCATAATGTTAATGCACATCAGGATGACGTATTTGTTATCCGAGATACTGGTGAACGCGTCGGTGATGCGCATCGGCAACTGCATGTAGGTCATGACAGCGCCAAACGCGGCAGCAAAACCAATCAGGATCATCACGATGGTGACTGTTTTCACCGTGCGGAACATCAGCTTCGGCAGTTCAGACCATTTATAGTCACGATAGATAAACATGGTGACGAAGAAGGCCCACAGGCAGGCAATCGCCGCGGATTCCGTCGCGGTAAAGATGCCCGACAGGATCCCCCCCATGATGATCACCACCGTCATCAATCCCCACAGCGTATCGACGAAAATCTTCAGCGCCTGGCGAAACGGCACGCGCTCGCCTTTTGGATAGCCGCGTTTATGGGCAAACGCCACGCACATCACCATCAGGCTCAAGCTTAACAGCAGGCCCGGCAGGATCCCGGCGATAAATAGCGCGGCAATCGACACCGTCCCACCCGTTGCCAGCGAGTAGATAACCGAGTTATGGCTGGGCGGCGTAAGGATTGCCTGCACCGAACCGCTGGCGGTCACCGCCGCGGCAAAGTCGCGAGGGTAACCTTTTTTATCCATCTCCGGGATCATCACCGAACCGATGGAAGCGGTGTCTGCCACCGACGATCCTGAGATTGCGCCAAAAAAGGTCGATGCCACGATGTTGACCAGTGACAAGCCTCCGCGAATAAAACCAACAAAAATGTAGGCAAAATTCACTAACCGACGCGCAATTCCGCCTTCGGCCATGATCGCGCCAGCCAGAATAAAGAACGGGATCGCCAGCAGGGAGAACTTGTTCACGCCACTGGTCAGTTGGATCATTACCGCTTCCAGTGGGATATCAATGTACCAGGCACCAATGATGGCGCTAATCCCTACCGCGTACGCTACCGGTACCCCAATCGCCAGCATGATGCCAAGCGTAAAGACGAGAATAAATGCATCCATCTGCTTTCCTTAATGAAATGGGGGCGGTAATTAGCTGGTCGAACCCAGCATGACAACAGGACGCTGGTACTGCGGGCCACGGCAGATCTTCTCAACAATAAAGAGCAGCGTGATAGCAGAGCCAATTGGCAGCGGAAGATAGTTTTGCCCGGCGCTTAAAATCGGGAATTCCGCAACGGGTTGATCCCACAGCTCAAGACACAGATTGGTTCCGTACCAGAGGATAAACAGGCTTATCGCCGCCAGCATGATATCCGCGACAATAAAGCAATAACGGCGGGCGCTTTCACCCAGGCGATCAGTGACCATACTCACTGCGATATGCGAGCCTGCGCGATAACTTACCGCAGCACCAATAAAAGTGAATGTCACCATGCAGAGAATAGCGACGGGTTCAGGCCATGACAGGGCATTGTTCAGGACATAACGTGCGAATATCCCAATCGGGATAATGGCAACCATCACCAATAATGCCACACCGGCAATCCACATTGAGACCCGATAAAGAAAATCCATTACCGATGAATAGCATTCACCCATAATCATCACCTCGAATTAATCAAATGATTCAGGCGGATATCATCCGCCCGATGAACTACTGCACATCCTGAATACGCTTGATCAAATCCTGGTGTTCTTTACCGTAATTATCCCGCACTGACTGAGTGGCTTTATAGAAATAGTCCGTATCAATATCGTGGAACTGAACGCCGTTGGCTTTCATCGTTTCCAGTGATTTCGCATTATAATCCTGCCAAAGTTTGCGTTGCTCTACCTGGGCTTCTTTAGCGAGCTTAATAATGAGATCCTGATCTTCTTTTTTCAATTTATCCCATTTCGCTTTCGAGAAAAGAAATAATTCAGGAATAATAAAATGTTTGCTCCAGGTGTAGTTTTTAACGACAGGTAAATAGTTGTGCGCGACAAACGTCGGTGGGTTATTTTCCGTTCCATCAATAACCCCTGTCTGCATGCCGCTAAAGACTTCACTGACGCCCATTACAACGGAGTTAGCGCCCATCGCTTTCAGGGTATCCAGCGCTATCGGACTTCCTTGAACGCGGATCTTCATACCGTGTAAATCTTCCGGTTTCACCACCGGGTTTTTAGTGATCAGGTTACGCGTCCCCGCATCCATCCAGCCGAGGAACACCAGCCGTGATTTGGTATTGGCCGTCAGACGGTCGCCAATTTCCTGGCCGATCATGCCGTCGAGAACCTTATGCAGATGGTCTTCATCACGGAAAATATACGGCAGTGTAAATACGTTAATTTCAGGGAGAATAGCAGCGACAGGTGTCATCGAGACGCGAATAATATCGATAGCGCCTAATTGCGCCTGTTCAATCATCTGTTTTTCATCGCCTAACACACCACCGGGAAATGTTTTAATTTCCAGACGACCATCGGTCGCCGCGCTGAGCTTTTCCCCCATGTGTTTCACTGCCACCACGTTCGGGTAATCAGCCGGATGCACGTCTGCGGCGCGGAAGGTTTGTGCCAACGTTGAATGGCTGGCCAGTAATACCGAAGCACCAATACACAGACTTATCAGGTTTTTTGTCAGTTTCATTTGTCCTTCTCCAGAAGTTCATAATATCCATTAACAGGAATAGCTTGCAGAGCAAATGACTGCCGGAATTAAAAATGGGCAGCGAGAAACTTTCTTAACGACGTTACCGGTGCAGACTAACTGGTGTAACAATTTATTTCGATGACTGCCTTCACAAAAAAAAAACTAAGCTCTATAATTTTTAGCACGCTGTTTCATTTTTGCAACGCAGATCGTTTTCCTGATAGAAAAGCAACGCAAAGGACGCGGTTTTAGACTAATTAGCCGCGTTAGTATTTCAATAAAAATAAAACAACAATATTACGGAGGAATATCTTCGAATGAAGAAGAGAAATGCAGGATGGTGTTAACACCATCCTGTTGAGACGTTTAGCGGTTATTGCCAGCCGTAACGACGGCTATAAAAACCTTTCACTAACTGGGTCAATGTCATGTAGCCTGCCAGAATCGCAATCAGCCACGGGAAGTAGCTCAGCGGCAATGCCTGCAATTGCAGGTAGCTGGCCAATGGCGAGAACGGTAACGCAATGCCCACCACCATCACGACCAGCGTCATCAGCATCAACGGCCATGCGGCGCGGCTCTGGATGAACGGCACGCGACGGGTACGGATCATATGCACAATCAGCGTTTGCGACAACAGACCGACCACGAACCAGCCTGACTGGAACAACGTCTGATGTTCTGGCGTATTGGCATGGAAAACGAACCACATCAGGCAAAATGTCAGAATGTCGAAGATAGAGCTGATCGGTCCAAAGAAAATCATAAAGCGTCCCAGCTCGGCAGGGTTCCAGCGCTGCGGCTTTTTAATCTGCTCTTCATCAACGTTATCAAACGGGATCGCCACCTGGGATACATCATACAGCAGGTTCTGAATCAGTAAGTGCAGCGGCAACATCGGCAGGAACGGCAGAAATGCGCTCGCCACCAGCACGCTAAACACGTTGCCAAAGTTGGAACTGGCCGTCATTTTGATGTACTTCAACATGTTCGAGAAGGTACGACGCCCTTCGATCACCCCTTCTTCCAGCACCATCAGGCTCTTTTCCAGCAGGATGATGTCTGCCGCTTCACGCGCAATATCAACCGCACCATCAACAGAAATACCAATGTCTGCCGCGCGCAACGCCGGGGCATCGTTGATACCATCGCCCATAAAGCCCACTACGTGACCTTCACGCTTGAGCAGTGTGACAATGCGCTCTTTGTGCATTGGCGTCAGGCGGGCAAACAGCGTGGTACGCTGAGCCAGTTTTGCCAGCTCGTCGTCGTTTAACCCTTCGATGCTGCTGCCGATCACCACATCACCTGCATCCAGACCCACTTCATGACACACTTTCGCCGCCACCAGCTCGCTGTCACCGGTGAGAATTTTCACCGTAATACCGCTGGCTTTCAGGGCTTTCAGCGCCGGTGCGGTCGTTTCTTTCGGTGGATCGAGGAAGGCGATATAGCCTTCAAGGATCAGGTCTGACTCATCAATACGTTGGTAATCGCCCTCACGCGCAGGCAGGTATTTCGTCGCCACCGCGACCACGCGCAACCCCTGACGGTTCAGCGTATCGGTAACGCGTTTCACCCGGCGCAGCATGTTCTCATCCAGCGGGACAATTTCCCCGTTATGGCGCACCTGGGTACAGACACTGAGGATCTCCTGCAACGCGCCTTTGCACACCAGTTGATGCACATCGGTTTCTTCAGCGACCACCACCGACATCCGACGACGCTCAAAATCAAACGGGATCTCATCAATTTTCTGCCAGCGGGTAGAGAGCTGACGGGCAGATTCTTCATCCACACCTTCGAGAACCGCCGTATCCAGCAGATTCTTCAGCCCGGTCTGATAATGGCTGTTCAGCCACGCGGAATACAGGACGTGTTCGCTGTGCTTACCGGAGATATCGGTATGATTCTCCAGCACTATTTTATCCTGAGTCAGAGTACCGGTTTTATCGGTGCACAGAATATCCATCGCGCCAAAGTTCTGGATGGCATCGAGGTGTTTGACGATAACCTTCTGTTTGGACAGCTTCACCGCCCCGCGCGCCAGCGTTGAGGTGACGATCATTGGCAGCATTTCCGGGGTCAGCCCCACCGCGACAGACAGCGCAAACAGCGCCGCTTCCCACCAGTCACCTTTGGTGTAGCCGTTGATGATGAGGACAATGGGCGCCATCACCAGCATAAAACGGATCAACAACATGCTGACGCGGCTGATCCCTTTCTGGAAGGCATTTTGCTCGCTTTCCTGCTCGCTGACGCGGCCTGCCAGTTGTCCAAACCAGGTGTTCGCCCCGGTGGCAATGACAATGGCCTGTGCCGTTCCGCTCACCACATTAGTGCCCATAAAACACAGGGTATCGCACTCCAGCGGGTTGCTTTGCTGCGGGTCACGGCTTGTCGCCACTTTCTCAACCGGCAAAGACTCACCGGTCAGCGAAGCCTGCGCCACAAACAGATCGCGCGCCTGGACGATACGTAAATCGGCCGGGATCATATCGCCGGCTGCCAGCTTAATAATATCGCCAGGAACCAGCTGGTCGATCGGCAGTTCAACCCAGCCGTTCTCCCCTTTTTCGTTGATGACACGCAGGACGGTTGCGGTATTGCTGACCATCGCTTTCAGCGCGTCCGCCGCTTTGGTGGAACGCGCCTCCTGCACAAAATTCAGCAGCGTTGAGATACACACCATCAAGGCGATGACGCCCGCAGCAAACAGATCTTCGGTGGCATAAGAAATGCCGCCCAGAATAGTCAGCAGAATATTAAACGGGTTGCGGTAGCAGACCCACAGATGAACCCACCACGGCGATGGCTTTTGCGTCGGCAATTGGTTTTCACCATGATTTTCGCGGGCGCTCTCCACTTCTGCGGCATTCAATCCTTCCGGATGCGCATCAAACGTTTTCCACAGCGCCTCTTCATCCATCAGCGCCATCTTCAGGCAATGTTCACTGAGTGACGGTGGGATCGGCGTGCTGGCAACGGTCTGGGCATTAGGCAACGGATCACGATGCACCAAACGATGCGGCAAATGGCGGTTAAGCCGGGCAAACAGCTGGCGGGTTATATTTTTGAACATAGGCAGTCCCTCTGCACCAGTATAAACGGGCGCAGTAAATCCTTCAGGCGTGGCAAAGCCTTGCCTGGTGGCAATTTTAAAATCACAACAGGGACGTCAGAACGTCACTGTCTTACAGCTCCGGTAAGACAGTGAAGACAGGCTTACCGGAGAAGGGGGGTTCTCCATTTAGGGAGAGGGGTGGGATCGGGATCCATATAGCCTCCGGTAAGTGAATGATAAGCGCTGCGGATTATACGCAGAAAACCATAAGGTTTGTGACAATTATGGCGGTATGATACAGCACGGAAACTAAACCAAACGTATACACATCGCCTGAAGGGTGAACGGTTTAAAGCAGACTTTGCCCATTGCACTCCACATGAGTAAAGTTACTCTCTTTGGTATAACTGAAAAAGTGCGCAACGGGAAAACAGGATGCAAAATCGGCTGACTATTAAAGACATCGCCCGCTTAAGCGGCGTGGGGAAATCAACGGTTTCCCGCGTGCTCAACAACGAAAGCGGCGTTAGCGAACGCACCCGTGAACGTGTTGAAGCAGTGATGAATCAGCACGGTTTCTCCCCTTCCCGCTCCGCACGTGCCATGCGTGGGCAAAGCGACAAAGTCGTGGCGATTATCGTCACACGTCTGGACTCACTTTCAGAAAACCTCGCAGTACAGACCATGCTGCCCGCCTTTTATGAGCAGGGTTACGATCCGATTATGATGGAAAGCCAGTTCTCACCTGAGCTGGTAGAAGAACATCTGGGAATGCTTAAACGTCGCAACATTGATGGGGTCGTGCTGTTTGGTTTTACCGGCGTAACGGAAACCATGCTCACCTCCTGGCAGGACTCTCTGGTACTGCTGGCCAGGGATGCCAAAGGCTTTGCCTCCGTCTGTTATGACGACGAAGGTGCCATTCATACCCTGATGCAGCGTCTGTACGATCGCGAACATCGTCATATCAGTTTCCTTGGCGTCCCCCATAGCGATGTCACCACCGGTAAGCGCCGTCATGAGGCCTACCTGACCTTCTGCAAGAAACATAAGCTGCATCCTGTCGCTGCTCTGCCTGGTCTTGCCATGAAGCAGGGCTATGAGCATGCCGCCGATGTTATTACGCCGGAAACCACCGCGTTAGTCTGTGCAACGGACACGCTTGCCCTTGGCGTCAGTAAATACCTGCAGGAACAGCGAATCGACAACCTGCAACTGGCAAGCGTCGGTAATACGCCGCTGATGAAATTCCTCCATCCGGAGATCATCACCGTCGATCCCGGCTACGCTGAAGCCGGGCGGCAAGCGGCGTTACAGCTGATCGAACAGATCAACGGCCGCAGCGAACTGCGGCAAATCGTCATTCCTGCCACCCTCTCCTGATCGCTTTCTGAGCACTAATTTGTGATCTTCGCTGCGTTTCGGGAACGTTCCCATTTTTAAATATTCACCGACGATATACTCTGGCACCAACAACGAGACAGCTGCCGGATGACGTCGCGAAAGCGTCTAATCCGATCTACGGGGAACACACGTCATCATGAGCAAAGTAAAACAAGCGGATATCGACCGGCTGATAGAGCTGATTGGCGGGCGCGACAATATCGCCACGGTGAGTCACTGCATTACGCGCCTGCGTTTTGTGTTGAATCAACCCGCGAATGCCAGACCCAAAGAGATCGAACAGCTACCGATGGTCAAAGGCTGCTTCACCAACGCCGGGCAGTTTCAGGTGGTGATTGGCACTGAGGTAGGTGATTACTACAAGGCGCTGTTGGCGACCACCGGACAAGCCAGTGCCGACAAAGAGCAGGCAAAGAAAGCGGCGCGGCAGAACATGAAGTGGCACGAGCAGCTGATTTCTCACTTCGCGGAGATTTTCTTCCCACTGCTCCCTGCGCTGATCAGCGGTGGTTTGATCTTAGGTTTTCGTAACGTCATCGGCGATGTGCCGATGAGCAACGGTCAGACGCTGGCGCAGATGCATCCCTCGCTCAAAACGCTCTACGACTTCTTGTGGCTGATTGGCGAAGCGATCTTCTTCTATCTGCCGGTGGGGATTTGTTGGTCTGCCGTGAAGAAAATGGGCGGTACGCCGATCCTCGGCATCGTGCTAGGCGTCACGCTGGTTTCTCCGCAACTGATGAACGCCTATTTGCTCGGCCAGCAGGTACCGGAAGTGTGGAACTTCGGCCTGTTCAGTATCGAGAAAGTGGGCTACCAGGCGCAGGTTATTCCGGCGCTGCTGGCGGGCCTGGCGCTCGGCTTTATTGAAACGCGGATGAAACGCATCGTCCCGGATTATCTGTACCTGGTCATCGTCCCGGTATGTTCGCTGATCCTGGCCGTATTCCTCGCCCATGCCTTTATCGGTCCATTTGGCCGCATGATCGGCGACGGTGTCGCGTTTGCCGTCCGCCATCTGCTGACCGGCAGCTTTGCCCCGATTGGCGCAGCATTGTTCGGCTTCCTGTATGCCCCGCTGGTGATCACCGGTGTACATCAGACCACGCTGGCTATCGATATGCAGATGATCCAGAGCATGGGCGGCACACCGGTATGGCCGCTGATTGCGCTGTCTAACATCGCTCAGGCCTCTGCGGTGGTCGGCATCATTATCTCCAGCCGTAAACACAATGAGCGTGAAATCTCTGTTCCTGCTGCGATCTCCGCCTATCTGGGGGTAACTGAACCCGCGATGTACGGCATCAACCTGAAATATCGCTTCCCGATGCTGTGCGCGATGATTGGTTCGGGCCTTGCCGGGTTGTTGTGCGGCCTGAACGGCGTGATGGCAAACGGCATTGGCGTCGGCGGCTTGCCGGGCATCCTCTCCATCCAGCCAACGTACTGGCAGGTATTTGGTCTGGCGATGGTGATTTCAATTGTTATCCCGATGGTACTGACTTCGTTCATCTACCAGCGTAAATACCGTCAGGGCACCTTACAGATTGTCTGACTTTTCTTCGGGGCGCAGTTGCGCCCCATCGTATCTCCAGGAAACAGCAATGAATATTCCACACTGGTGGCAAAACGGCGTTATCTATCAAATTTATCCCAAGAGTTTTCAGGACACCACCGGTAGCGGTACCGGTGATTTGCGCGGTGTAACACAGCGTCTCGACTACCTGCAGAAACTGGGGGTCGATGCTATCTGGCTGACGCCATTCTACATTTCACCGCAAGTTGATAACGGCTATGACGTCGCTAACTATATGTCCGTCGATCCGGCCTACGGTACGCTTGCAGACTTTGACGAACTGGTCGCGCAGGCGAAGGCACGTGGCATCCGCATTATTCTCGATATGGTGTTTAACCATACTTCAACCCAGCACGCCTGGTTTCGTGAAGCGCTGGATAAAAATAGCCCGTATCGTCAGTTTTATTTCTGGCGCGATGGCACGTCAGAGGCCAGCCCGAACAACTGGCGCTCCAAATTTGGCGGCAGTGCCTGGAGCTGGCACGCCGAAAGCGAGCAGTATTATCTGCACCTCTTTGCCCCGGAGCAGGCCGATCTGAACTGGGAAAACCCGGCGGTTCGCGCTGAGCTGAAAAAAGTGTGCGAGTTCTGGGCCGATCGCGGCGTGGACGGTCTGCGTCTCGACGTGGTGAATCTTATCTCTAAAGATCAGGACTTCCCGAACGATCCAGACGGTGATGGACGCCGTTTTTATACCGACGGTCCACGCGCACATGAATTTTTGCGTGAGATGAACCGCGATGTCTTTACCCCACGCAACCTGATGACGGTGGGAGAAATGTCATCCACTACGCTGGAACATTGCCAGCAATACGCCGCCCAGGATGGTAGTGAGCTGTCGATGACCTTTAACTTCCACCATCTGAAAGTGGATTACCCCAATGGAGAGAAATGGACGCTAGCAAAACCCGACTATCTGGCGCTAAAAACCCTGTTCCGCCACTGGCAGCAAGGCATGCACAACATCGCCTGGAACGCGCTGTTCTGGTGTAATCACGATCAGCCACGTATCGTTTCGCGTTTCGGCGATGAAGAGAAATACCGCGTTCCTGCCGCTAAAATGCTGGCCATGGTGCTGCACGGTATGCAGGGCACGCCTTATATCTATCAGGGGGAAGAGATTGGCATGACCAACCCACACTTCCGCCAGATAACCGATTATCGCGACGTGGAAAGCCATAACATGTTCGCTGAGCTGAATGCGCAGGGACGCGATGCCGACGAATTACTGACGATTCTGGCCAGTAAATCCCGTGATAACAGCCGCACGCCGATGCAATGGGATGCCAGCAAACACGCAGGCTTCACGCAGGGTGAACCATGGATCAATCTGTGCGACAACGCAGCGGATATCAATGTCGCAGCGGCGCTGAATGATGACGACTCGGTGTTCTATACCTATCAGAAGCTGATCGCATTGCGTAAAGCGGAGCCGGTTCTCACCTGGGGTGATTACCAGGATCTGCTACCTGACAGCCCGCACATATGGTGCTATCAGCGCGAGTGGCAAGGGCAGCGGCTTCTGGTCATTGCCAACCTGAGCGACACCTTCCAGCCCTGGCAACCCGCCAACACCCAGGGAAACTGGCAGGTGATGATGCACAACTACGCCGAGGTCGCCAGCCAGCCAGGCGATATGACATTACGTCCTTTTGAAGCCATCTGGTGGCTGCAAAAATAGCTTGCAATTGGCGTTGAGCCCGGTACGTATAGCGCTACCGGGCTTCACCGAAGATGTCTGTCTTACCTTCCTGTTTTTGTTGAATAATTAATCAGATTTTTCTTGCCACAATTTACAATCGGCTACAGTGCCCGTCATCTGTACGCTCCAGTTTTTACTTTGCGCTACATCAAATAAATCGTAAACATCCTTGATGCAAATCACTACATATAGAACTTAAAATGCACGCCGACCCAATATGTTGTATTAATCGACTACAATTGCTACAACGACATTTCCCCGGTTAGCGGTGGAATTGTGGATAAAGTGGGTCGGGATTGCGGGAAGTCATTGGCCTGATAGATGAATAAACCCATGGCCGCTTCCCCAACCTCTGTGGATAACCTGTTCTTATAAATATGGAGTGATCATGACACCGCATGTGATGAAACGAGATGGCTGTAAAGTGCCGTTTAAATCAGAGCGCATCAAAGAAGCCATTCTGCGTGCAGCTAAAGCAGCGGGAGTCGATGACGCAGATTACTGTGCCACCGTCGCAGAAGTCGTTAGCAGTCAGATGAATGAGCGCAGCCAGGTCGATATCAACGAGATCCAGACCGCGGTAGAAAACCAACTGATGTCTGGTCCGTACAAACAACTCGCCCGTGCGTACATCGAATATCGCCACGACCGTGATATACAGCGTGAAAAACGTGGCCGTCTGAACCAGGAAATTCGTGGTCTGGTTGAGCAAACCAACTCTGCTCTGCTGAATGAAAATGCCAACAAAGACAGCAAAGTGATCCCGACCCAGCGTGACCTGCTGGCGGGTATCGTCGCCAAACATTATGCGCGCCAGCACCTGCTGCCGCGTGATGTCGTCCAGGCACACGAGCGTGGTGATATTCACTATCACGACCTCGACTACTCGCCGTTCTTCCCGATGTTTAACTGCATGCTGATCGACCTGAAAGGTATGCTGACACAGGGCTTTAAGATGGGTAACGCGGAGATTGAGCCGCCAAAATCCATCTCGACCGCGACTGCCGTCACTGCACAAATCATCGCGCAGGTTGCCAGCCATATTTATGGCGGCACCACCATTAACCGTATTGATGAAGTCCTCGCGCCCTTCGTGACCGAGAGCTTTAATAAACACCGTAAAACCGCTGAAGAGTGGCAGATCCCGGATGCTGACGGTTATGCACATTCCCGTACCGAGAAAGAGTGCTACGACGCATTCCAGTCCCTTGAGTATGAAGTAAATACCCTGCATACCGCTAATGGTCAGACGCCATTCGTCACCTTTGGTTTTGGCCTGGGGACCAGTTGGGAATCCCGCTTGATCCAGCAATCCATTCTGCGTAACCGCATCGCGGGACTGGGTAAAAACCGTAAAACAGCCGTCTTCCCGAAACTGGTATTCGCGATTCGTGACGGTCTGAACCACAAGTTTGGCGATCCAAACTACGACATTAAACAGCTGGCGCTGGAATGCGCAAGCAAGCGTATGTACCCGGATATCCTGAACTACGATCAGGTAGTGAAAGTCACCGGTTCGTTCAAAACCCCAATGGGCTGCCGTAGCTTCCTCGGTGTCTGGGAAAACGAAAACGGCGAACAGGTTCACGACGGACGTAACAACCTTGGCGTTATTAGCCTGAACCTGCCACGCATCGCGCTGGAAGCCCATGGTGACGAAGCCACCTTCTGGAAACTGCTCGACGACCGTCTGATTCTGGCACGTAAAGCGCTGATGACCCGTATCGCGCGTCTGGAAGGTGTGAAAGCCCGTGTTGCGCCAATCCTGTATATGGAAGGAGCCTGCGGTGTTCGCCTGAAAGCGGACGATGATGTGTCTGAAATCTTTAAAAATGGCCGCGCATCCATCTCTCTGGGTTACATCGGCATTCACGAGACCATCAACGCGCTATTTGGTGATAAGCACCTGTACGACAGCGAAGAGCTGCGCGCCAAAGGTATCGCCATTGTCGAACGTCTGCGTCAGGCTGTTGATCAGTGGAAAGACGAAACCGGCTACGGTTTCAGCCTGTACAGCACGCCAAGCGAAAACCTGTGTGACCGCTTCTGCCGTCTCGATACCGCCGAATTTGGTGTGGTACCAGGCGTAACCGACAAAGGTTACTACACCAACAGCTTCCACCTTGATGTAGAGAAGAAGGTGAACCCATACGACAAAATCGACTTCGAAGCGCCGTACCCGCCGCTGGCAAGCGGAGGCTTCATTTGCTACGGCGAGTACCCGAATATTCAGCACAACCTGAAAGCGCTGGAAGACGTGTGGGATTACAGCTACCAGCACGTGCCGTATTACGGGACCAACACGCCAATCGATGAGTGCTACGAATGTGGCTTTACTGGTGAGTTCGAATGCACCAGCAAAGGCTTCACCTGCCCGAAATGTGGTAACCACGACGCCGCGCGCGTATCGGTAACCCGTCGCGTATGCGGCTACTTAGGCAGCCCGGACGCCCGTCCGTTTAACGCCGGTAAGCAGGAAGAAGTGAAGCGCCGCGTTAAGCATTTAGGTAACGGGCAGATAGGTTAATTTCCGTTTGCAAAGGCCGTAGGCCTGATAAGACGCAATCGCGTCGCCATCAGGCATCACAATGTTGCCGGATGCGGTGCAAGCACCTTATCCGGCCTACATTCTTTCTGGACATCTTCTATGCAATACCACCAATATTATCCCGTCGATATCGTTAACGGCCCCGGCACCCGCTGCACCTTGTTTGTTTCCGGGTGCGTGCATGAATGCCCTGGCTGCTATAACAAAAGCACATGGCGGTTAAACTCCGGTCTGCCATTCACCAAAGAGATGGAAGACAAGATCGTTGCCGATCTTAACGACACGCGCATTCATCGCCAGGGTATTTCGCTGTCCGGCGGCGATCCGCTGCACCCGCAAAACGTGCCGGATATCCTGAAACTGGTACAGCGTATTCGCGCTGAATGTCCGGGGAAAGACATCTGGGTATGGACCGGTTACAAGCTCGATGAACTCAACGCCGCGCAGATGCAGGTAGTGGATCTCATCAACGTGCTGGTCGATGGCAAATTTGTGCAGGATCTTAAAGACCCGGCGCTGATCTGGCGCGGCAGCAGCAACCAGGTTGTACATCATTTGCGATGATAGTTAAAGCCGTTTGTTTGCATCGTGATAGACGGCTGAATGTTCTCGCTTGCCGACCGCGACAACAAACACAATCACAACTTCATCCCGAACCTGGTACACCAGACGATAGCCGGACGATTTAAGCTTAATTTTATAGCAGTCAGGAAGACCGTTTAAACGGGCAGAGTCAATTCTGGGGTTCAATAGCACATCAGCCAACTTTTTCTTAAGCTGAGCCTTCACCGTATCGCCCAGCTTATGCCACTCTTTTAAGGCCCTCGGGTCGAATTCCAGTTCATAAGTCATCCAGACTAACCTTGATTCCCTTTTGCGGACTAGACAGCCTCTCCCGAACTGTCTGAATCAGTGCATCTTCACTGTCGCTAAGAGTGACGGTTTTCACTGGCATGCGCCCCGTTTCCGCGACGTACTGGAACAGTAATCGCACGGCTTCCGTTGGCGTAATGTTCAGTTTTTCCAGCACGGCATAAGCCTCATTTTTGAGTTTGTCATCCAGACGGACGTTCAGCGTGGCCATTATGCCTCCAATAGAATCGAATGTGTAATGCAGTCTAGCATTACATTCGCATTACATCGAATTCTGGATAACACCTCTCAAAAACGACTGACGCACTCCATCGCAACCGTTTTGAACTCGGTGAAATTCCGGCACGCGCAGAGCCGCGCCATGGCGCGTTCACGCAGGAAGGTGACGAAAATATCGTAAATGGCCATCGCTTCTTCGTATTCGCTTTTGCTAATGGCGAGCAAGAAAATCACGTGTGCCGTTTCATCGCCCCAGGCGATACCCTGCGGGGCAAGGATGGTGTAGACCACCGTTTTCTTTGCCAGCAGACCGAGGGCGTGCGGCAGGGCAATGCCGTCACCCAACATGGTGCTAACAATGGCCTCACGTTCCACAACCGAATCAAGAAACTCCGCGTCGACAAAACCTTCATCCTGCAACTGGTGGCATAACGTTTTGAACAGCGTCTGCTGATCCATGGTGCCGTCGATAATACGAAAGTGGGCGGCATCGAAAAACTTGTTCAGCATCCACGGACGGGTTCGGTCCACCAGCACCAGTTTGCCAATCTGCTCCAGTTGATAATCGGTAGGGAACGGCGCAATCATCACCACAGGCTTATCTTTTTCATCGATCCGCGCGGTAGAAATAACGAAGTCTTCGCTGATGCTTTCACGCTGTTCGTAGTCGCGTAGCGTCACGGTGCCCACAATATCAATCTGCGGATATTTTCGCGCCAGCACCGCTTCAATCATCCGCACCATCGCATTTCCCGCATCACAGACCAACAGCACACGCGGTTGACGCTGGTAACCGATGTTGTAACTACGTTCCAGCCCAACGCCAATATGCAGAACCAGAAAGCCGATCTCATTTTCACTGATGGTATACGGCGTATATTTTCCCCACCCCGAGACGGCGGCCAGCGTCATATCCCATGCCATCGGGTAGTGCTGTTTAATATTTTCCAGCAACGGATTAGGGATCATTATCTGGTAACGCACCCGGGTGATCATCGTCTTAATATGTGTCAGCAGATCGGCATGCAATTGCTGGTCATTCAGCAGGTTGTAGTTGTACTGGGTGTTGATAAAACGCAGGATGTAATTGACCAGCGCTTCGTCATCATCGGCATTGATGGCGCTGGGCGCAATCTCCTGTACCTGACGGGCGGCAATGTGTACCTGAAGCCAGTTTTCTTCATACACGGAAAGCGGCTTGTCTGCCAGTTGGTGCAAAATCCCCGCAATCTCTCTTGCCGCCAGGCACACCGCCTGTTCAGTTTCTTCAGCGGCAAATTCAGGCAGTGGATACCCTTCGCTAATCCGCCGGATAGCCACCGCACAGTACAAGCGCAGAAACAGCTCGCCCTCATCGGTCAGACGAATATGAAAACGGGCAAAAATATCCTGTAAAACCGGCTGTAGTTGCTCAGGGATCCCGGCATTCAGCGCCTCTTGCGTCACTAACGGATGCTGCGGATCCTGCTGCGCCAGCGTCCACAGCAGATCGGTCAAACAGGCGCGAATCGCCATCTCGCTGCCGAACAGCTTCATGCCATGCCGGGGACGCGTTTCCAGCGTCAGATGATAACGTTGCAGGTGTTCACGGACTTCGGCCATATCGTTTTGCAGCGTCGCACGACTGATAAACCATTCATCAGCCAAATCTTCAAGCTTCAGTGAAAAGGCCGACGTCAGAAAACGGACCACCAGCCAGTGTACCCGCTCCTGGCTGGTTCGTGGAATGCGCAGCAACGTTTCAGGCTGCTGCGTTTGCAGGGAGTGATAACTTGCCGGGTCATCAATTTTAAGCTGGTAACCGCTGCCCCTGCTGAGAACAAACTGCGCGCCGTACTGGGTAAGCAGCGCGTTTAGCGCCGTAATATCCGCACGTACGGTGCGTGTAGAAACCGACAACCGCTGCGCCAGCTCATCCTGCGGGAGCGCTTCGTTTTGCAGCATGTCAAACAGCTGCGCTAAACGTTGGTTGGGGAATCTCACGTCAGTTTCCTCATCTGTTAATTAGCCTACGCAGGCGCGGGTGATCGCCAGCAGTTGGCGAACGTCCTGCGGACGGGTATCGCCACTCACCTTATCAATAATCGAACTATAGATGTGAGGAATGATTTTGCTCACTCCAGCATCAAGGGCGATCTGCAGGATTTCCGCGAAATTTTCCAGGTCTATACCGCCGGTAGGCTCAAGCCAGAAGTCGTGGCGGGCGCAGGCCTGCGCGACCGCGATGTATTCGTCACGGCATTTCAGACCGCCCATCGGAAAGTACTTAATTGAGCTACCGCCCATATCTTTGAGCAGAGCAATCGCGGTTTCAACCGGCACAATGCCGTCTGGTGCCTGGCTGCTTAGCGGACCGGTGGAAATTTTCACCCTGCCCGGCGTCCCCGTTGGCGAGACCAGACCATTGACTACCGTATCCTGCTGGCCCAATAACGCACGGCTGGTTGCCACGCCGGTAAACACCTGATTAACATGCTGAGGCTGCACCTGGCGGGAAATTTCACTGACCATTGCCGACTGGTTCGGATCGCCCGCACCCAGCCCCACAGACAGTGCATTGTCAATAAGCGCAGCGTATTCACGCATATCCGCAACCGCGCTTTCAACGTTGGGGTAATTTTTTGACAACACGCCAACCAGCACGTGTCCTTCCGCCGCCGCATAAATATCCCGGGCGTTCTGTTTGGAGCCTGCCAGCACGTTCAGACAGACGCGATCGCGGTAAAAATTAGGGGTTAATTTCATGCTTTTTTCTCCTGCGAAATCACTTCAGCAATCCGGCGA
This sequence comes from Citrobacter sp. Igbk 14, assembly GCF_028069825.1. Taxonomy (NCBI): domain Bacteria; kingdom Pseudomonadati; phylum Pseudomonadota; class Gammaproteobacteria; order Enterobacterales; family Enterobacteriaceae; genus Citrobacter; species Citrobacter sp. Igbk 14. Next base: position 105,511 of record NZ_JANEWM010000003.1, on the reverse strand, counting down.
GCCACAATCTCCAGTTGCGCACGATCGACGCTGCGCACATCCGCCTCAATGATGCCTTCGTTGGCTTTGTAACCACGGAAGTAAATCGCATACTCCCCCTGTTTCAGCGCCTCGACCAGTTCGCCCGTAGCGATACCGGTTACCGCTTCATCAAACTTAATTTCTGCGCGTGCAATGTCGCGTCCTGCACTGTCCCACACGACACGAGCGCTCACGCCATTCAGGGCATTCAACGCCGCTATAAACGGCGTCATTTTTTCTACCATCTCCGCACCGCTCTCTTTCTGCGCGCTTAGATACAGTTCGATAGCACAGGTCAAACCGAGGATGCCTTCTTTGCCGACCTTCATTGCCCGGCCAATGCCCGCCGTCTGGCGCTTGACCCATTCAACATACTGCGTTTTGCCAATCACCAGACCGCTGGTTGGCCCTTCAATCGCCTTCGCACCGCTGTAAATGACCAGGTCCGCGCCGACACGGTAGTAACATTGCAAATCCTCTTCCGCCGCCGCATCGACGATCAACGGTAGGTTATGCGTGCGAGCGACCACCGCAGCCTGCTCCACGCTGAGCATGCTTTTCTGTACACAGTGGTGCGATTTGATATACAGAATGGCCGCCGTGCGCGGTGTAATAGCCGCAGCCAGTTGCGCCGCCGAGCATTCGTTGGCATAGCCCGCTTCCACTAACTTACCGCCGCCGAGCGCCACCATCGCGCCAACCGGAGCGCCGAAGTTAACGTTGTGGCCTTTGGGTAGCACGATTTCGTTGTTATCGACAGGCGTCACGTGCAGGTTTTCCAATAGCCAGTCACTGTCTTTAACCAGCACCGCCGCCACCGACTGGGCAATCCCTGCCGAGGCACAGGAAACGACGGTTGCCCCTTCCACATCCAGTAACTTCGCAATGTACTCACCTGTCTTATTGACCAGATCTTTCATTTCGAAGTATTGATTCATCCCCGCCATCGCAGCCTGAACCACTTCCGGTCGTGGCGTGGAGACACCCAGTGCCGTCATGCGACCGGATGTATTAATCACCTGTTTTAAATGGTACTTCTCAAAAATTGAAGGCATGTTCCGCGCTCCCTTGTTCGGTCATATAGCCCTTACCCGCACGTATTGCGGCAAGCGGCACCAGCAGTTGTTCAGCCTGCAGGCTGTCGTTTTCGGCATCTACCAGCACGCCTGGCTGGCGTTTCAACGCAAAGAGGGTCAGATCGGCATCCAGCCCCACCTGCAGTCGGCCCTTGTTTTTCAGCCGCAGACCATCGGCCGCATTGGCGGTTACGCATTCAATAACCTGCGGCAGTGACATGCCGATAGCGAGAAACTTCGACATCACATTCGCCAGGGAATGCACCGGGCCGCTGATACGGTTGCGACAGTAAATATCGGAACTGATGGTGTGCGGCAGAATACCCAGTTCGATAGCGCGTTTCGCCACCGCAAAGCTGAGGCTGGCTGTACCGTGCCCAACGTCCAGACGAACCCCGCGCGAAATCGCCCGTGTCACCGATGCACGCAGCTCACCTTCCGGTGTCAGAATGCGGTTTGGCTTACCGTTGTAGCAGTGGGTGATGATGTCGCCCGCCATCAGGCGTTCGGCAATCTCATCCAGATCCGGGGGGTTATTGCCGATGTGCACCATCAGCGGCAGGTCACCGTTCTGCGCCTGCATCGCTTTAGCCCGATCCAGCGGTGTAATGCCATTTTCACCGACCACGCTGCTGCTCATGCGCGCCTTCAGACCCACGATAAAATCGGGGTGGCGTTTCACCGCCTGCTGCACCGCATCGGCGTCGATATTGGCCATGTTAGCCAGCTCGTTCTGCGCGATAAGCCCAACGCGGGAGATATTCAGCAGTGCATAAACTTCAGTGGCTGCACCGCGCGTCAGCGTGTAAAAATCGTCAATATCATCAGCGCCAGTACTGCCCGCATCCACCACCGTAGTGACGCCGGTGGCAATGCCCACGCTGTCGGGTTGGTCATGATAAATCGGGGATTTGGGATAACAGTGGACGTGGGAATCAATCCAGCCTGCGCTGACGTAGCACTCGCCGCGTAAGTCGATGATGTTTGCCGCCGGGCTATCAATGTCGCCCAGCGCCGCAATTTTGCCGTCCTTGAGCGCAATATCACTCACCGTATCGTCAACCAGACGCGCATGGCGCAGGAGTAAATCAAACATGTCTCTCTCCTGTTGAAATGGGGGCGGTCGTGTAGGCCTGATAAGCGCAGCGCCATCAGGCGTCATTTCCGGATGGCGGCTGCGCCTTATCCGGCCTACAACGGCACACCATCAACTAATGGCAATCGGGAAGATGGAACCGAGGATCATCGCCCCAAGGATCGCACCGCCGGTGATTGGTTTCTGCCACAGGTAAAACAGCAGTGCGCCCGCCAGAGAGCCGATCCCGATAGGAATAGAGGCCGTCATGGCACTGAGGATAATCAACGGCCCAAGGAAGCGGCCGGAGGCGTTGCCGGCCCCCATCATCACGTCAGCCCCGTAGGTCGAGTCGCTCTGATTGATGGTGAACTTACGCGCCAGAATGATGATGTAGCCAATCGCCAGACCAATCACCAGACCGGTGACCAGTGAGGCGGCAAAATTGGCGACCGGGAAAATAATGCCCGCCCCCAGTAGCAGCGCCGGAACGCCTAACCCAACACCGGTCTGAATCGCCCCGCCGATGTCCAGAATCCCCACCAGAGACCCTTCAATGATGCGGGCAAACAGGAAGCTTGCACCAAAAGCCGCTACCGCGCCGTAGGAGCCGGTATCCATTCCCGCTTTAAGCATCGCCACGAATGCCACTTCGTTGAATGCACCAATGCCATACAGGTAGTACATGTGCGTTCCGGCAAAGACGCCAGAAGAGAGCAGGCCAACGAAGATCGGGAACGACCAGTCGGCAAACCAAAAACCTTTATTTTGTTCCATGATGGCCTCCGTTATTTGCCGCTGAGCGAGTTGTGGATCAGTTCCAGCCAGTTAGGCACGGTCAGATGGAAAGATTCGATCATCTTCATATCGAAGCCGCGGAAGAAGCCGCTCAGGACGAACAGCGCGACGATAGCCACCATCATCACTTTGGTGACGTGGTTCCAGCCGCTCTCTTCAACACCTTTACCAATCAGGATACCGAGGACCAGACCCGGAACGGCGTTACCCATAATCAGCTGTGCTGCACCACCGAAAACGGTCGCCCAGAAGCCAGATTTTTTACCGGCATCGATCGCCGCCAGCCAGAAGATCACCGGCATTACCGTGTTGACCAGCAGGTTGGCTGCGGGAACCAGCACCTTAACGGCGGTAACCTGCAATGCTTCGGGTACGGATGATGCGGTAAGGTTCAGGAACGTCACAACGATCATGCCAATGACGCCACAAGCAATCGCCATGCGTTTAGGATCGTGCAGCGTTTCACCGACGTTGCGATTTTTGATCATCAGCGCGGCGGCACCCCAGTTGGGGATGATGCGGTGGTCAACGTCCTGAGTGAACGCCCCCGCCGCAACGGAAGAAGCCCAGGCGTTAAAGAAGAAGCCCAGGCCGAACGAGAAGTGAGAAGCCGGATCCCCTTCACAGGAATTCAGTTCCCCAAGGGTACGAAATGCGCCCATCCCTTGAGTGGTAGGCGCATGAAACATGCGTGCAGCCCCAGCGCCGACACCGACGCCAACCAGCGCGCCGATGATGAGCGATTTTATTAATATTATCAGGAACATAATTATGCCTTTTAATAGAGAATCAGCGTTGCGTAACGAAATCCACCTTGTCGAGATTGATGGCAGTCACGTTGACAGTCACATCCAGCTCCACGCTGAAAGTGCGTCTTTCCCGGCGTAGAAAGAGGAATAAAAACGCCTCTTTGCGCACCGTTTCACGCGCTTGAACGACCTGCACATCCTGTGGCTCAATACGCAGTAAGATATGCGGCGATGCTTTCATCACCGCAGCCTGAACGTGGTTCAGGGCATCGGCAAAGGCGCGCGCTTTGGCTTCGCCCTTGCCAGTGACTCTCACCGTGGTGGTGAATTGCTCTTTCATACTTAAGCGCCGTATTTCTTTTGCCACGCCTGTACCAGGCGCTCGCCGAGCTCTTCTTTGTCCATAAAGCCGAACCCCAGCACGTTGCAACCTTCGTTGATGGCGGTCACGCCCTCTTCAACTGAGCGCATTCCATATTTCGCCTTGTAGCCGTATTTGGTCTGTGCAGTGATAGCCCCCGCGCCGCCGCTGCCGCAAAACGAGATGCCAAAGGTGGCATTTTCCGCTTTCATCACATCGCCCAGCTTCATATCAGCGGCAACGCCCGGTACCACAACCGCACGGCCGCCTGCTTTCTCAACACCAGCCGCCACTTTCTGGCCTTTACCCAGACGATCGCCAATCACTACGGTAATCTGTTCCATCTTTTGCTCCTTAAAGGTTGTCTTTCGCGACTTCGAAGTGCACCGACAGCAGCCAGGCCTCTTCCTCAGGAAGATTGCCAAACTCGGCGACGACGTCGCGGGCAAGCGCCATTGATTCGGCAGATATTTCATCAAATAAGCTGGCATCGACTTCAGGTAGCGGTTCACCCGTGACCGAGCGGTGCGCCATAGCGCGAACGTGCGATGTCAGCATCTGTTCCTGTACTGCGTTGGGAATAATGTGGCGTTCACGCAGCAAGGCATACACCTGCGCCAGCATGCGGTCGGCCAGTTCCACCGATTCCCCCATGTCATTCATTACAGCTCCGTTATTCACTCGTCTTACCCCACTAATGGCTCTGAGGGTAAAGTAGCGGTGGAGGTTAAAGGTTTGTAGCGAGTTATTTTCCACTTCGAAGTGGAAACGGACGCAGCGACAGTGATCTGTGCCGCAAAAAGGGCGGGATTGGTTATTTTCCCCTTGGATAACGTGATGGAGATCGCACGAGATAGCAGGGAAACCGCAAGCGGCAGGAAAAACGGGTTGGCGTTAAAAGTTAAATAATGTGATGGGGATAACGTTTACTTATGGGTGAGAGTGGTGCCGGAGGGCGACGCTGTCGCGTCTTATCCGGCCTACGGTTGCGCAGGCCGGATACATAAATTAACGATACTTCTTATGGTAAGCGTTGCGGGTGGTTTTCAGCTCTTCCGCTGCGGCTTTCGCCTCTGAGACTTTACCTTCATTCGCCAGTTTCAGCGCACCGTCGATCTGGCCGATCAGCGTGTCAAAACCGTGGCGGAAATCTTTCATCTCCGGGCTATCAGGGGATTTGCTTTCCAGCTTCGGTGGTGTTCCTTTCTGTGCATCCAGCGCAGCTGTACGCATTTTCGTTAACGCATCTTTTAACTCGGTCGCGTTATCCGTTTTTTCAACGATCTTCAGGTTGTCGTTGAGGATCCCCATGTCGTCTTCAAGATCGGCTGCAAAGGCAGAAGAACCAAGAACCAGCGTTGAAGCCGCGACGATCGCTAACAGGTGTTTACGCATTGCTCACTTCCTTTTTATTATTAAAAAATAACGCCAGATACCCTAAATCATTCGAGCTGCAGCTTGAAGTATGACGGGTATTACTGCCCGGCGATCTTCATCTCCGGCAACAGTACCGAACCACACTGTATATTGCTGCGGGTTTCAATATCATTACCGACGGTGACGATATTTCGCCACATATCTTTTAAGTTACCGGCGATGGTAATTTCGCTCACCGGGTACTGAATTTCGCCATTTTCAACCCAGAAGCCCGCCGCGCCGCGCGAGTAATCTCCGGTAATACCGCTCACGCCCTGCCCCATCAGCTCAGTCACCACCAGGCCGGTGCCCATCTCTTTGAGCAACTGCTCGAAGCTTAGTCCCTGCCCCGGAATTCGCCAGTTGTGAATTCCGCCCGCATGGCCGGTGCTCTTCAGCCCCAGCTTACGCGCAGAGTAGTTGGTCAGCAGCCACTGGGTCAGCACGCCATCTTTAATAATGTCACGGCGTTCCGTACGCACGCCTTCGCTGTCAAATGGCGAAGAGGCCAGCCCTTTCAGCAGGTGCGGATGTTCTTCAATGGTCAGCCATTCCGGCAGAATTTGTTTGCCCAGCGAATCCAGCAGGAACGTGGATTTGCGGTACACCGAGCCACCCGCAATGGCGCCGACGAGGTGTCCAAACAGCCCGGTCGCCACTTCGTTGGCAAAAATAACAGGTGCTTTCATGGTGGAGAGCTTACGCGGTGACAGGCGCGATAACGTGCGGCGAGCACAGTCGGCCCCCACCCATTCCGGCGTTTGCAGATCGCCCATCGCACGGCCAATGGTGTAGGCATAATCGCGTTCCATATCACCATTTTCTTCAGCGATCACGCAGCTGGAAAGAGAGTGACGCGTAGAGCAGTAACCCTGCAACATGCCATGGCTGTTACCAAACACTTTGATGCCATAGTGGCTGTTAAAGCTGCCGCCTTCGGTATTGGTGATGCGTTTGTCCGCCTGCAACGCTGCCTGTTCAGCGCGCGCCGCCAGTTCGATAGCTTCATCAGGCGTGACTTCCGCCGGATGGAACAGGTCTAAATCGGGTGCATCAAAGGCCAGCAGGTCTTTATCAGCCACGCCTGCGCACGGATCCGGTGAAGTGTAACGGGCGATATCCAACGCGGCCTGCACGGTGCGCGCAATCGCCTGTGGGCTTAAATCGGTGGACGATGCGCTGCCCTTACGGTTCTGGTGATAAACCGTAATCCCCAGCGCACCATCGCTATTGAATTCTACGTTCTCCACTTCACCATAACGGGTGCTGACGCTAATACCCGTGGTCTTGCTTACAGCGACTTCCGCGCCATCCGACTGACCTGACGCTAATTCCAGTGCTGTCGAGACCGCTTCTTCCAGAATCTTACGCTGCGCTTCAACTTGTGAGATTACTTTCATCGCAAATGCCATAATGTAGAGAGAGTTTCTCTGAAGTCTAACAGAGAACCGTTTTTCAGTGCGCATCTTAACTGGTAACATTAGCCTCTTTTTTTAAGGAGCCTGACATGACTAAGCAGCCCGAAGACTGGCTCGACGACGTTCCCGGTGATGACATCGAAGACGAAGACGATGAAATTATCTGGGTCAGTAAAAGTGAAATTAAACGTGACGCCGAGGAGTTAAAACGCCTGGGTGTGGAACTGGTCGAACTGGGGAAAAACGCGCTGGATAAAATCCCGCTCGATGCGGATTTACGTGCCGCAATTGAGTTGGCCCAGCGTATTAAGATGGAAGGACGCCGCCGCCAGCTGCAGCTCATTGGTAAGATGTTGCGCCAGCGCGATGTCGATCCAATCCGCCAGGCACTGGACAAGCTGAAAAACCGCCACAACCAACAGGTTGTACTGTTTCACAAGCTTGAGCAACTGCGCGATCGCCTGATCGTCGAAGGTGATGATGCCGTAGAAGAAGTGCTGAACCTGTGGCCAACCGCCGATCGCCAGCAGCTTCGCTCTCTGGTTCGTAATGCGAAGAAAGAGAAAGAAGGCAACAAGCCGCCGAAATCAGCACGTCAGATCTTCCAGTATCTGCGTGAACTGGCGGAAAACGAAGCGTAATTCCGCAAGGATGCCCCATCTCCTGGGGCACCACCTTTACAACGCCATCACATGATGGCGCAAATCCTCATTAAAGCGCTGGTAGCGTTCTGCATCTATTGCGTGCGGATAGCTCAGTACAATCAGTTCATGGTCAGCGATCCCCTGATGATACGCCGGATGCGTATGCGCCCATTCATTCGCACAAAACCCCATCGACTCATAAAAGCGTAAACGTTTATTAGCGATATCCGTTGTTAACGGATCAATCTCCAGAATCGTCATCGGAGAACGGGTGAGAATGGTGTGTAACACTTTTTTGCCATAGCCTTGCGAACGTAGCGCGCCATCAATCGCCAGATGCTCGATATACGTATATTCGTCGAAATCCCAGCAACCGCTGAGCCCCACAAATGTCGTACCGTCAAACCACGCTTCCAGCGCATAGTGCGGGTTACTTAACGCCAACTGTTTCGCTGGCATTTCCCGCTGCTCATGCCAGGGAAACGACTGAGCGTAAAGCGCATCCAACGGGAGAAAAAGTGCCGAGGTGGTAGATGTTATTTTTTCGCGAGTGAGCATAGTTAATACCGTTGTAGACAATCACGACCCTGCCAGAAAAACGTAATGCCTGTACCGCCTGGCGCGCAAAATAAAAAACCAGCCGCATAGCGGCTGGTCGCAGATGCACGCCAGAACAAAGACATCCAGACCTGGCGTTATTTTACTCTTGCGCTTCAGCCTGAGCTTTCTTCGCCAGACCATCCAGCAGTTTTTGATGAATACCGCCAAAACCACCGTTGCTCATTACCAGGATATGATCGCCGGGTTGTGCGGTTTTCACTACCATATCCGCCAGCGCATCCACATCACCACTCCAGTGAGCTGGCTGGACACAGGCTTCAGCGACTTCCGCTACCTGCCACGGAATATGCGGTGGTTGCAGCAGGAATACTTCGTCCGCGCGGCCTAATGATGGCGCGAGATCGTCTTTGCACAGTCCCATTTTCATGGTGTTAGAGCGAGGTTCCAGCACCGCAATAATGCGTGCCGTGCCGCCCACTTTCCCGCGCAGCGCCGCAAGCGTTGCCAGAATTGCGGTTGGGTGGTGGGCAAAATCGTCATATACCGTCACGCCGTGCGCTTCACCACGCAGTTCAAGTCGACGACGAGCGTTAATGAACGAGCCTAGCGCATTCGCCGCATCGGCTGGCAGCACCCCCACGTGACGGGCTGCCGCAATCGCCATCAGGCCATTGTGCATGTTGTGTTCGCCTACCAGGCCCCACTTAACTTCACCCACTTTTTCACCGTCCAGCCACACTTCCCACTCGGAAGCATCGGTGGTCAGTTTTTTCGCCTGCCAGTGACCCTGTTCGCCCACCAGCTCCTGTTCGCTCCAGCATCCCATCGCCATCGTCTGTTTCAGATTGATGTCGTTTTCCGGGTAGATGATGCGTCCCTGACCCGGCACGATGCGCACCAGGTGATGGAACTGTTTCTGAATCGCTTTCAGATCGTCAAAGATGTCCGCGTGATCGAACTCAAGGTTGTTGAGGATCAGGGTTCGCGGGCAGTAATGCACAAATTTGGAACGCTTATCAAAGAAGGCGCAGTCGTACTCGTCCGCTTCAATCACGAAAAAGTTGCTTTCACCCAGACGCGCGGAAACTTCAAAGTTACCCGGCACGCCGCCGATCACGAATCCCGGTTTATAACCACAGGCCTCGAGGATCCAGGTTGCCATTCCCGCCGTAGTCGTTTTACCGTGCGTCCCCGCTACCGCCAGTACCCAGCGATCGCGCAACACAAAGTCATGCAGCCATTGCGGACCAGACATGTATGGAATGTTCTTCTCCAGCACCGCTTCCACGCAGGGATTACCACGGGTCATCGCATTACCGATGATCACCAGGTCCGGTTGTGGGTCGAGCTGGCTGGCATCGTAACCCTGAATCAGATCAATACCTTGTTTCTCAAGTAAGGTGCTCATCGGCGGATACACATTGGCGTCCGAACCCGTTACTTCATGACCGAGCGAGCGTGCCAGCATCGCCAGACCGCCCATGAAAGTGCCACAAATTCCCAAAATATGAATGCGCATACGTCACTATCCTTTTTTAATCTGGGGGCCATTTTACGCACATGTCTGGCAACTGAGAAACGCATTTCAGGATATTCCGTAGTTTGCTGGCGCGATTCACCTGAGCGCGATAGCTGAAATATTTGTTAATATTGTTGCGGTCGCTTTACTCCACATAAATTGCAGGGAAAGTGTTATGAAAACGTTAGGTGAATTTATTGTCGAAAAGCAGCACGAGTTTTCTCATGCTACCGGTGAACTCACTGCTTTGTTGTCGGCAATAAAGCTGGGCGCCAAGATCATCCACCGCGATATCAATAAGGCCGGTCTGGTCGATATCCTGGGTGCCAGCGGTGCAGAGAACGTGCAGGGAGAGGTGCAACAAAAACTCGATCTGTTCGCAAACGAAAAACTGAAAGCTGCACTGAAGGCGCGCGACATCGTGGCGGGTATTGCCTCAGAAGAAGAAGATGAAATCGTCGTCTTTGAAGGCTGTGAACACGCAAAATACGTTGTGCTAATGGATCCACTGGATGGCTCATCCAACATCGATGTAAACGTCTCTGTCGGTACGATTTTCTCTATTTACCGCCGCGTAACCCCTGTCGGCACACCGGTCACGGAAGAGGATTTCCTGCAGCCGGGCAACAAACAGGTTGCTGCTGGTTACGTTGTTTATGGTTCATCCACCATGCTGGTGTACACCACCGGTTGTGGCGTACACGCCTTCACCTACGATCCTTCTCTGGGCGTATTTTGCCTCAGCCAGGAACGTATGCGCTTCCCGGCCAAGGGGAGCACTTACTCCATTAACGAAGGCAACTACATCAAATTCCCGAACGGCGTGAAGAAATACATTAAATTCTGCCAGGAAGAAGATAAGGCCACTCAGCGCCCGTACACCTCGCGCTACATTGGCTCTCTGGTTGCCGATTTCCATCGCAACCTGCTGAAAGGTGGGATCTATCTGTACCCAAGCACCGCCAGCCACCCGCAAGGGAAACTGCGTCTACTGTACGAATGCAACCCGATGGCCTTCCTGGCCGAGCAAGCGGGCGGCAAGGCAAGCGATGGTAAAGACCGTATTCTGGATATCACCCCAGAAAGCCTGCACCAGCGTCGCTCCTTCTTCGTCGGTAATGACCATATGGTCGACGATGTAGAGCGCTTTATCCGCGAGTTCCCGGACGCGTAAGCGCAACATCCCGGCCTATAACGCGTTGTAGGCCGGATAAGCGAAGCGTCATCCGGCACGATGTGGTGATATTGCCGGATGTCGGCGTAAACGCCTTTATCCGGCCTACAAAATCCTACGTTCGGTTAGGCTGTCTGTAGCTTAAATACGGCCATGGCTTCGATTAGCGCTGAAGACTGCTCTTCCAACGAGCGGGTAGCCGCTGAAGACTGCTGTACCAACGCCGCGTTCTGCTGCGCCGTTTCATCCATCTGACTCACCGCAATATTCACCTGCTCAATCCCACGGCTCTGCTCCTGAGACGCGCTGGCAATTTCACGCATCAGCTTGGTCATACGCATAACCTCGGTCGCGATTTCATCCATGGTCTCCCCCGCCTGTTGCGCCAATTCACTTCCCTCACCCACATGCGTATGGGAATCACTGATCAATGTACGGATCTCTTTTGCCGCCTCGGCGCTACGGCTGGCAAGATTGCGTACTTCCCCTGCTACCACCGCAAAACCACGGCCTTGCTCACCCGCGCGCGCCGCTTCAACGGAGGCATTGAGTGCCAGGATATTGGTCTGGAAAGCAATACCGTCAATCACACTGAGGATATCGGCAATTCGGCTGGAGCTGCCGGAAATATCGCGCATTTTTTCAATTACATAGCACACCATCTCACTGCCCCGATCGGCGGTATCCGATACCGATTTTGCCAGCTGATGCGCCTGCTCTGCGTTTTCCGCGTTCTGTTTCACGGTCGCGGTGAGTTCTTCCATACTGGCAGCGGTCTGTTCCAGTGACGTGGCGGTGGATTCTGTACGTTGCGCCAAATGCTGGTTGCCTGCGCTCAATTCACGACTGCCAACATCAATTTGCGAGCTGGCTTCACGCACACGCTGCACAGAATCACCTAACGCATGGCGCATTTCACCCATCGCAGCGTTAAGGCGGTTGAATTCGGCGCTGGCCGATAACGTGCTAACAGGCGACAAATCGCCTGTCGCCAGACGTTCCAGCTGTTCAATAATATTATCCAGGGGTTTAAGAAACTTATTTCGCAGCATAAACCAAATGACCGCCAGCAACGCAATGGCAGCCAACATAGCAGCACTCATAATACCGTGATAAACCAAAGAGTTAATAACACGGGTGGCGGCATAAAGCCCCATACTGCCGGTCAGCAACAGAAGAAACGTCAGCAGAGACAATAACACCAACAAACTTGATCGAATTGAAAGGGATTTTGGCATCGTTATATTTCCGGTTGTAGGGATAAAACAGACCTGTACAGAACCTATCGACTACAACCGGAAAAAGTTTAGGTATTTAAATGTTTTCTGGAAAATCATGATGTTACTTTGGTACTTCAGCCGTGCTCACGCGGGTGACCGGCGAGCTCTGACGATTTTCCCAAAGCACCGTGAGACCACGTTGTAAGGCAATAAAAATAAACAATAAAATGCCAATCGCGATTTTTGTCCACCAGGAACTTAATGTGCCATCAAAATTAATATAGGTCTGAATCAGCCCCTGAATGGCAACACCAAATAAGGTACCCAAAACCGTACCAACCCCACCGCTGAGCAACGTACCGCCAATCACCACCGAGGCGATAGCATCCAGTTCTACTCCGACACCTGCCAGCGCATAGCCCGCCTGGGTGTAAATGGAAAAAACAATGCCGGCCAGCGTCGCAAGCCCAGTAGACAGCATATAGATACGGATTGTCGTGCTGCGGGTTGAGATGCCCATCAGGTTGGCCGAAGTGGCGCTGCCACCAATGGCGTAAACCTGATTACCAAAGCGCGTACGGTGCGCCAGGAATATACCGATGACGACGACCCCTAGCATCAGTAATCCCATCGCACTCAGGCGACCGCCGCCGGGAATTTTCCATGCCAGACTTGAGAACGTGTCATAAACAGGATGGTTAATCGGGATGGATTCTTCTGAGACCAGATAGCTGACGCCGCGCAGGAAGAACATTCCCGCCAGGGTAATGATAAATGCCGGGATCTTCAGGGCATCAATCAGCAACCCCATAAACGCACCAAACGCACAGCCCATTGCCAGAATCAAAGGAAACGCCAGCAGTGGCGAAATCCCCCAGTAACCAATCGCTTTTGCTAAAAATACCCCCGTAAAGGCAATCACCGACCCGACGGAAAGATCGATCCCCCCGGAGAGAATGACGAAAGTCATACCCACGGCGATAATCCCTAAAAAGGCGTTATCAGTCAGAATATTGCAGATCACCCGGGTGGAGGCAAAAGCCGGAAATTGCGTCAGGCAGTAGAGGTAGCCCAAAATAAAGACCCCGAGGGTGATCATCAGCGGTAAATTACGTTTTATCACGACCGCGCACTCCTTTTATCAGGCTGATAAAGCGTTGTGACTGCACGACCAGCACGCACAACACCACGATGGCTTTGACCACCTGATTCAGTTCCGGCTGGAAGCCCGACAGTAAAATCCCGGTGTTCATCCCCTGAATGATCAACGCGCCAATTACCGATAGCAGCAGGTTAAAACGTCCGCCCATCAGCGAGCCACCGCCAATAACTACCGCGAGGATGGCATCCAGCTCCAGCCATAACCCGGCGTTATTGGCATCGGCCCCGCGAATATCCGCGGTGACGATAATGCCGGCAATCGCTGCGCACAGGCCGCTCAGTACATAGGTAAGCATCACAATGATGCGGGTGTTGACCCCGGCATTTTTCGCCGCACGAATGTTGATACCTACCGCTTCAATAAACATGCCCAGCGCCGTTTTTCGGGTCAGCAACCAGAACACCACCAGCGTTAGCAGTGCAATAATTACCGGCGTGGGGAAAAGCAACAGCGAGCCGCTGCCAAACCACGACAGATCAGGTGAGTTGAAGGTGACGATCTGCCCGGAGGTGATCAACTGCGCCACCCCACGCCCGGCCACCATCAGGATCAGCGTCGCGACAAACGGTTGGATCTTGAGGATCGCCACCAGAATCCCGTTCCACAATCCCGCCAGAAGGCCGGAGCCTAAGGCAGCAAGCAGCACCACGGGTAAGCTGTGCCCGGCAACCGTCATCGCAGCGGTTGTCGCCCCTGCAATAGCCATCACCGCCCCAACGGACAGATCGATGCCGCCAGTGGCAATCACCAGCGTCATACCAATCGCCAGCAGCGCCACGGGCGCGGCGCGGTTGAGAATATCAATCGGGCTGCCGAACAAGCGGCCATCTTGCAAAATGACCTGATAAAAGTGCGGCGCGACCAGGCTATCCACCAGCAACACCAACAGCAGCGCCACCAGTTGCGGCATTCCCTTTGGCCAGCGAAACCGCCGCTCAGGCGGATTGGATTGAGGGAGAGATTGAGGCATCACCATAGTCTCCTTAGGCCGCAATAGCGTTCATGATCGCCGGTACGGACAATTCAGCCAGCGGGATCTCGGCCACCTGTTTGCGATCGCGCATAATAATGACCCGATCGGCATAGCCCACTAACTCTTCCAGTTCGGATGAAATCACCAGCAGTGCCAGACCATCCGCGCACAGCGTTTCGATCAGGCGGATAATCTCAGCATGCGCGCCGACGTCGATCCCCCGCGTGGGTTCATCAAGGATCAAGAACTGCGGTTTGGTCAGCAACCAGCGCGAGAGCAAGACTTTTTGCTGATTGCCGCCGGAGAGAAACTCAATCGGCTGTTCGGCATTAGGCGTACGGATACCGAGCTGACGAATAAAGCGCTCGGCGATCTCGTTTTGTTCTTTTCGCGGGATAGGCCGCAGCCAGCCTCTCTGCGCCTGCAGGGCCAGAATGATATTTTCCCGTACCGAAGCCGCGGCGATGATGCCATCCGTTTTGCGATCCTCCGGGCAGAAGCCGATCCCCAGACACGAAGCCTGATGCGGCGATCGCAGCACCTGCGGTTTACCTTTGATCAGCGCGCTACCGCTGTCTGCGGGTTTAATACCGAAGATCACTTCCGCCGTTTCTGTTCGTCCCGATCCCAGCAGCCCCGCCAGCCCAACGATCTCGCCGGGGCGTACCTGCAGATCGAACGGTGCAATCGTACCTTTCTTACCAAAATCACTGAATGCCGCCACTGGCTTATCGCTCAGCAATGTGCGGCCCGCGCGCTGTAGTGCATGGGTATCCAGTTCACGACCCAGCATCATTTTCACCAGTTCGATTTGCGGTAATTCCCGGGTTTCACGGCAACCCACAAACCCGCCGTTACGCAGGACGGTGATGCGATCGCTGACCTGATAAACCTGATCGAGAAAATGGGTGACGAAGATCAGGCTGACGCCGCGATCGCGAAGATGGCGCATCAGACCGAACAGCATTTCAACCTCCTGGGTGTCGAGGCTGGCGGTGGGTTCATCGAGAATTAACACTTTCGCGGAGAGATCGATCGCCCGACAGATGGCAACTATCTGCTGCATCGCCACCGAAAAGCGGTTCAGCGGCTCGCGCACGTCGAGCGAAAAACCGTAAGACGCCATCAGCTCCGTGGCACGTTTTTCCATTTGCTTGCGTTGCAACAAACCGAAGCGCCGCGGCTCACGACCAATAAAAAGATTATCTGCCACCGACATATTGGGCAGCAGGTTTACTTCCTGATATACGGTGCCAATCCCCAATTGCTGGGCATGAGCAGTATTCTTAGGGGAGATAGTCTGGCCTTCGAGCCAGATCGTGCCGCGATCGGCATGATAAACGCCGGTCAGCGCTTTGATCAGCGTCGATTTTCCGGCCCCGTTTTCTCCCAGCAGCGCCATAATCTCGCCACGACGCAAACTGAAATCCACATTATCCAGCGCCTTAACGCCGGGAAAGAATTTGCTTAATCCTTCGGTACGGAGGATTTCCTGATGTTGGTCGGTGGTCATGGTTCCCCCTGCCTCACGCCGGATGGCGCTACGCTTATCCGGCCTACAAAAGAGCGAAATGTAGGCCGGGCAAGCGCGGCGCCCCCGGCATTTTCATGAAGGCCTAGTAGCCCATGTTTTTCTTCTTCTCTAACTCTTCTTTCGCCGTATCCGGCAGATAGAGGATCGACTTGGTAATGGTCAGCTTCTCAGGCATCGTGCCGTCTTTCTTGAATTTCTCCAGCGCATCGAATGCCGGCCCTGCCATATTTGGCGTCAACTCGACGCTGGCGTTGGCTTCGCCATCAATCATCGCTTTATAGATATCCGGTACGCCGTCGATTGAACCGGTCAGAATATCTTTGCCCGGCTTCAGACCCGCTTCTTTAATCGCCTGGATAGCCCCGATCACCATGTCATCGTTGTGAGCGTAAACCATGCAGATGTTCTTGCCGTTATTTTCAGCTTTGATAAAGCTCTCCATGACTTCTTTGCCTTTGCTGCGGGTGAAGTCCCCGGACTGAGAGCGAATAATTTTGATGTTTGGCGCGCTGGCGATGGCTTCGGCAAAACCTTTTTTACGGTCAATCGCCACGCTGGCCCCGACGGTCCCTTGCAGCTCAACCACGTTACACGGTTTGCCGTTCACCTCTTTAATCAGCCAGTCGCCGATTAATTTACCTTCCAGCACGTTATTGGCAGTAACGGTGGTCATATAGAGAGATTTGTCTTTTACA
The DNA here is from genome assembly GCF_028069825.1 of Citrobacter sp. Igbk 14. Classification (NCBI taxonomy): domain Bacteria; kingdom Pseudomonadati; phylum Pseudomonadota; class Gammaproteobacteria; order Enterobacterales; family Enterobacteriaceae; genus Citrobacter; species Citrobacter sp. Igbk 14. The sequence goes on along the minus strand of NZ_JANEWM010000003.1, from coordinate 89,115 downwards.
TCGATGGAACGATCGAGCAAAAAGACCGGAATGTTGGCATCTTTCGCTTCTTTTAACACCGGCTCCCAACCCGTTGCCACGACCGGCGCAATAAAGATGGCATCCACACCCTGTGCAACAAATGAGCGTACGGCTTTAATCTGGTTTTCCTGTTTTTGCTGGCCGTCAGCGATTTTCAACGTAATACCACGCTTTTCGGCCTCGCTTTTCGCCACATTGGTTTCCGCCGCGCGCCAGCCGGATTCAGAGCCAACCTGCGAAAATCCTACGGTTAAAGGGGCTGCCATTGCCATAGACGACATGGCTGTCGAAACTGCTGTGACTAAAAGTAAGCGCTTCCACATAAGTGCGTCCTCGTAGGGGGAATATTGTTGGTTAATAAACAGTCGCGAAAAAACTATAGACAATTGAGCATGTAACGAATTGCGTTACATCACACTTCAAAAAAGTAAATAAAACGTTAATCACAACTTTGTAATCGCTTTCATATCACTATGAAAAATGCGGCTGAAGATATGGATTTTTCTGTCACGAAAGAGAAGGAAAATGAAGAAAATGTGCACCGCGAAATCGAAAACAAGCGGAGACATTCGGCGCGAGTTGGCTATAATACCCGCCACTTGTTTGCCATAGCTTATTTAAAGGAAACAGACATGAGCTTACTCAACGTCCCTGCCGGTAAAGATCTGCCGGAAGATATCTACGTTGTTATCGAGATCCCTGCAAACGCAGATCCGATCAAATACGAAGTTGACAAAGAGAGCGGCGCCCTGTTCGTTGACCGCTTCATGTCCACCGCGATGTTCTATCCGTGCAACTACGGTTACATCAACCACACCCTGTCTCTGGATGGTGATCCGGTAGACGTTCTGGTCCCGACTCCGTACCCGCTGGAGCCAGGTTCAGTTATCCGCTGCCGTCCGGTTGGCGTACTGAAAATGACCGACGAATCCGGTGAAGATGCGAAACTGGTTGCCGTACCGCACACCAAACTTAGCAAAGAATACGATCACATCAAAGATGTGAACGACCTGCCGGACCTGCTGAAAGCGCAGATCACTCACTTCTTCGAGCACTATAAAGACCTCGAAGCGGGCAAATGGGTGAAAGTTGACGGTTGGGACAACGCTGAAGCGGCTAAAGCTGAAATCGTTGCTTCCTTCGAGCGCGCGAAGAAATAATTTCGCCTGCACTGAAAACCCTGAACACCAGCCTCTGGTTAGTAAGGGTTTTTTTATGCCTGTACTTTCCCTCCCTTTATTCTCCCGGTAGCCCGCTGGTTTCTTTTTGACCTACCAGATTGGGTAGTCACATTTCATTCATCTTATTTGCGAATGAGATTAGATCTCATTATCATTCGCAACACGTAAATAAATGTGAATAAAAGTCAATGAACCTCCACACTGTGAAGTCCCTGAAACACTATTCCGGCGTAGCACTCGTCACGGCGCTGTTATTTACCAGCCTGCCCAGCACGGCAGAGACGCTGCCTGAAAACGATTTTCTGACCCACGATGTCGGTAACGGCGTGTATGAACTGGCGGTTGATAGTCAGCAGAACACGCTTTTTGCCGCCTCGTCTCCGTCATTTGATAAAGACAAAACCAGCGGGCTTATCTACAAACTCGATCTGGAAAAACTCACAACCACCGAAGTCATCAAGACCAGCCGCCGCGCCTTCGCCACCGCGCTGGATGAAGAGAACCAGGTACTGTATGTCGGTAATACACTGGAAGGTTCAGTCACCTTAATCGATACCCGCAGCGGTAAAGAGCTGGCGATACTGCAACTGAGCGAAGCCAGCAACCCGAAAGACATTGTCCATACCCGTGAAATGGTGCTCGATAAACAGCATCACCGCCTGTATGTCTCCGGCGTGGCTGAAAAAGGCATTGTCTGGGTCGTGGATACGCAAAAACGTGAAAAAATTGCCACCCTTGAAAACATGGGTCAGTACCCGACCGGTATGGCCGTTGATGCTGATAAAGATCGCTTGTATGTCGTGAATGGCCGAAATGAACTGATTACGCTGGATACCACCAGCCATAAAATTATTAACCGTTTTACCATTGAATCTGACAAAAAACATTTCTTCCTGAATATTGCACTTGATGCAAAAAATAATCGTGCGTTTCTGACCGATCCTGATCTGGCTGATGTTCTGGTTGTCGACATTAATAATGGAAAAGTTATTGCACCAGTTAAGGTCATTAATTCTTTAGCCGTGCTATATAACGAAAAACGCCAGGAAGTCTATATCACCCACCGTAATGCAAAGCGCATCAGCATTGTGGACAGCAAGACTTATCAGGTAAAACAAAGTATTAAAACCAAGGCCTTACCTAACATCCTGGCGCTTTCGGCTGATGCTAACACCTTGTATGTCAGTGTAAAGCAGTCGGAAAAGATGATTGGCATAAAACCCGACTACGTGCTGAAAGTCGATCTCTCTAAATATTAATAATTAAAAATGCTTCTTACACCTTGCAGCTATTCCGGGCTGCAAGGTGATATTTTTATTTTTTTACTTTTCAGGTGTCTATATTATGAAAACGCGTCAACTTATTACGCTGACAGGGATCGTTGCATTCTCAGGCGGTGTTATTTTCCCCACTCAGGCAGAAGAACTCACAGAAACCTCACGCAATAGCGAAGATGAAATGGTGATCACCGCATCCGGGTTCTCGCAGCAAAAGCGCGAAGCGCCGGCCACCATTTCCGTTATCGATCGTAAAACGCTGGATATTCAGCCGGACCGTAACATCGGTGAAGCCATTAAAAATCTTCCTGGCGTCTCGGTCACCAACAGCAGCGGCATGAACGCGGGCAGCATTATGATCCGCGGTATGGACCCGTCCTATACCGCTTTTATGGTTAACAGCGTCAAACAGAATACCGGTGAGTCGCGCCCCTACGGCCATGATATTGGTACCGAAGCCAACTTCTTACCGCCTATGGAGGCCATTGAGCGTATCGAGGTTATTCGCGGGCCAATGTCCTCGCTGTACGGTTCAGACGCTATCGGTGGCGTCGTCAACGTCATCACCAAAAAACCGTACGGCGCGAAAGACTGGACGACGGCGATTGCGGCGAATACCTGGCTTCAGGAACACCAGTATTTGGGTAATACCAGCCAGATGAACCTGTTTACCATGGGGCCGATTGTGCCCGATGTGCTGGGCCTTAGCGTGGCGGCCGACTGGCTCGACCGTCGCGATGACGATCGCAATAATTATTTCGGCAAACACAACCGCAAATCCGTTGATATGACGCTGGGCCTGGCCGCCAGCGAAAACAACCTGTTCGATCTCAACGTGGTCACCGGCGAGCAGGAGAAAAATCGCACTCAGAAACGCGGTGCCCCGTGGTCATGGCTGTTCGATCGTAATGCCGCCACCCTGACGCATACCGGCTGGTACGCAGACGATACCATCGCGACAACCAACTACATTAATTACGAGAAAGGCCGTTCGAAATACGTCTATAACGGGCAGACTCCACAGTATGTGCAGATGGAAAACTATGTCGCTAATTCGCAAACCACATTTACACTCGACAACCATAAACTGACCATCGGGGCGAATTTTACCCGCGAAGAGTTAAATGACCGCTTTGATGTGGCTAACAAAACGCTGCCCGGCTCAGAGCCGGTAACCAAAATCAGCCGCAACGGCTGGGCGCTGTTTGCTGAAGATGGTTGGAGTATCGACGATTTCATCCTGACCACCTCGGCACGTATGGATCAGGACGATAACTTTGGCACGCATATTACGCCAAAAATGTACGGTAACTGGGCCTTCAGCGATACCTGGGCGCTAAAGGGCGGTATTTCGGCAGGATATAAAAAGCCGGAGCTACGCGCGACCTCCAGCAACTTCGTCACCCCTTACGGCTCAACCGTGCCTTATCCATTCCTGACGGTAGGTAATGACGACCTGAAACCAGAGAAAAGCGTTAACTCTGAGCTGGGTCTCTACTGGACGGGCGATGCGCTGGCTCTGGATAGCACGGTCTTCTATACCCAGTTCAAAGACAAAATCGCTGAACAAACCATTTGTGAAACCACGGCGACAAACCAGTGCTCGGTGAATGGCTACAAAGCAGATTCCGTCAGTAAATACTTTAACGTCAGTGAGGCAGACGTATACGGCATTGAGCTGAATGCCGACTGGCAAATTAGCGCCGACCTCAAAGCCAACGCTAACTACACCTGGAACCACAGCGAGCAGAAAAGCGGCGTCAACAAAGGCTACGCGCTGAACGACTACCCGCGTCATATGGCGAATCTGTCGCTGACCTGGGCGGCGACACAGAGTCTCGACGTGTGGAGTACAGTGAACTATCGCAGCAGTAACCGCAACAGCGGCAATAATTACAAATACGATGACTACACAATGGTTGATGTGGGCGTACGTTATCAGCTCAATAAGCACACGCAGTTGATGGCTGGCGTCTACAACGTGTTGGATGAAGATCCGAAGCTGACTACCGCGTGGAATGAATCCGCTCAGGTGGAAGGCCGTCGCTATAATCTCGGCGCGCGCGTAGAGTTTTAAGCCTTAAATAAACAACGCCGCCCGAAGGCGGCGTTGTTTATTCTCGTAGGCGATATATCAGTACTGGTCTCGGTCTAACCAGTTACCGCTTTCAATCAGCGTTAATCCCTCGACTGAACGTTGGTACACGTACATCCATGCACTTCCGTACGGCGTCTGAATTAACTGGCGTGCATATTCGCCACCTCGCGTACGCAGAGCGTCAAGCTCTGCCAGCGTGGCGTTGTCAATACGATAAACTTCCCCGTGTACTGTTCCATTTCCCGGAACGGCGCCTGGATAGTGGCCCAGGCTGTACAACTGGTAGTTGTCGATACTGAAATTTCCCAGCAACAGGGCATTGGTCATCCAGTGGCTGTTGCCTTGTTTGGTTCGTAAACTGCCGTAGACAAATATTCGCATTGCTAAAACTCGAACTGATAGAGCAAATCAAGTGCCTGATCTACGCCAGACACTGCTTCCAGATATAGCTTAGGCATCAGACGATAACGTAGCGTGAGTGTCGCTAAAGAGTCAAATATACCCACACCATATTTCACCTGCAGACCTGGCAGTACGTATCCGCTGACAACCACCTGAGAGGAGTCACCCACCCCTTGCGTGTCCAGTGCCAGATTGCTTACGCCAAATGTCTCCCCGATTTTACCCACAACCTGACCACTTTGTGCAACCCCCAGGCCAATAAGCATTGATGTCATCGCCGCACTATCGCTCTGTTCGCTATCGAGTCCTTGTCCGCGTAGCAGATAGGAAAGTGCCATTTGCTGCGACATCGCCGGGTCGGAGAAGATCTCCGCCTTCGGTTCATCGGCAGTACCAGTGACGCGAACACCGGCGATCACGTCGTCTTCGGTGGCATCTGGGTTACGAATTGCTTCTATGTTGAGTAACGGCTGATCCGGCGGACCGGAGAATAACAGCTCACCCTTACGCACAATCAAATCCTGACCATAGGCATGGAAACGCCCGCTCGGGATATTGATCTGCCCGTTCAACCCCAGCCCCTGCTTATCCTGTGCAACTTTCAGATCGCCCGTTAGACGCGCTTTCAGACCAAAGGCATCGATACGTACGTTGTTGCCTACATGAATGTTCAGGTTACTGTTGATCGGAATACCCGCGCTTTGCGGCTTCTCTGGCTGCAGATTGTCGTTGAGCATCACCATGTCGCTGGACACTCCCACCGCGCTTTCCGGCAGGTCATGCACCACAATACGCGCCCACGGCACATCCACGTTGCCATCAAGGGTAAACAGGCTCGGCGTGGCTTCGAAGACCACATCCGGCGAAACGTCCAGACGAACCATCGGCGGCACGGTAATACGCACCCTGCTGCCTTTGGCTGCAACACGCGCCCGCCAGTTATCTATCTGGCTCCAGTCGGCATCGCCGCTGAGGTTAATCTGCCCCTGCTGCGTACGCACCACGCCCGCCAACGTCGAACGCGTTCCGTTAAAGTTCACAGCCAGCTGGCTGGGCTGCATGTCAAACGGCATAAAGTTACCGTCGATATCCAGACCGCTAAGCTGCAGTTGTCCAAGCAGTTGCGGACTTTGCACATCGCCGCCCAGACGCAGATTGGCGTTGATCATTCCCGCGGCTTTTTCACCTCTGGAGAAGATGGGATTCACCATCGCCAGATTGAAGTTGCGGATATTCACATTACCGCCAAGATTACGTCGTCCCTGCGGATCGGTTACCTGCACCTGTCCGTCGAACTGCCCGTTATTGGTCAGGCGAATCAGCCATCCCAGCTCAGCACGGTTGTTGTGCAGGTCAGCGGTCAGGTTCAGCGTCTCAAACGCGACCGGTAAAGCAGCATCGTTTACGCTCTGGGTGACCTTCACGTTACGCCCACTTAGCGTGACCTGTCCCTGCGGCAGCCCCTCTTTGGTGGTGTCCCAGCTCACATCCGCTTTGCCACTGAAGACGCCGCTGGCCTGGGTTGTATCCGGCATAAACGGTTTCAGCATCGCCAGATCGAAACGGTTCAGATTCACCACCGCGCGACCTTCCGCACCCGCATCAATCGTTTGTGGCACGCACAGTTCCGCATTCGGGTTATTCCAGCAGTGTGGCCCAATGCTGATTTTCTGCTCCTGGTTACGGTAATCCAACGCAATCGCACGGTTAAGCGACCACGGACCGACCGGCGTCTGGAAGCGGGTATTGCTCAACGCCCCTTTCCAACGCTGTTCTTTGCGATCGAAGCTGCCGGCCAGATCCAGTTGCCCGGAAACCGGCTCCCCTTGAATGCGTAGCTGTAATTCATGCTGTTTTTCACTGCCTTTCGCGTTCAGAGTGACCAGCCCGATATTGACGTCAGGTTGCACAATCCGCTCTACGCGCACGTTGAGGCTACCGGCGATTTGCTCAGCTGATTTCACATCGCCCTCGACGCGCACCTGAGCCACGGAAAGTTCCTGCCAGCGCAGACCACGGGCGGTGATATCCGCCAGCAGTTGCGGTGCCTCGACCGTACCGCGAACTTTAATCAGTCCTTTTGCCGTACCACCTAACCCCGGCAGTGCGTTATCCAGACTCGGGGCATCAATCGTCGCATCCAGATTGAGATCTTTAACCCCCAGTTCCCCTTTTACCTCAGCGCTGTTGCGCCCCAGTTCCAGGTGTAGGCCTGGAATGGTCCACTGCAGGTAGCTATTCCCCTTCAGTGAGCCGTTCACATTGACCTTATTCTGTTTCACATTCCCGGTCAGCTTAAGTTCCGGAACCTCCATCTGCCAGCTTCCGCCATACAGACTGCCGCGGGTTTTCACCAGACCATTCAGTTTTGACGGCCAGTCAGGGATCTCTTTTGCCGTATTGATGCCATCCAGCGTCAACTCTCCGCGCCAGCTAATGGCCTGCTGCCAGTCCACCAGCGCCTTCAGCTCGGTTTTTCCTTCCAGCGCCGCAATGCTGAGTTTGTCGAGATTGATCTGTTGTTCGTTACCTTTGGCATCCAGCGTAATGGTGGCCGGAGGGATATCCTGCCCTTTCACGGCGGTGCGCATCGATAACGTGTAGTCGGTCATTTTGCCGGTCAGCTTGAGCTTGATATCATCAGCCTGGAACTGCTTGTCGCCAGTGAACGGCCAGTAAACCTGTTTACTGTTCACCTCCAGATTGAGCGGTAACCCCGCTTCCGCCAGGCGCGTCTGCGCACGCAGATCCAGATCGACCGGACCGGAAAGATTGACGCCAACCTCCAGCTGTTCACGCAGTGCGCCGCCGACCTTCAGCTTCACCTTTTCGCCTTTTAACGGGTCGATGTTGAGTGTGCTGTTTAACGTAATATCGACCGGCCATGTGTCGGTGAGTTGTGCCGTGCCGCTGGCTTTTACTGTTCCCTGATTCGAGTCGATATCCAGCACATCAAGCTTCATGTTGCCGTCAATACTGCTTACTTTCAGCAGCATGTTATGTATCGCTAAATCCGTATCCCCGGTCACGCGCAGCTGCTCGCCACGAAACTCTTCAATGTTGAGATTCAGCGGCAGATGGACATCGGTCATCTCCGGTAGCACCGGCTTTGAGAACAGATCTTTTAGCGTTTCACCCAGCGGTTTTTCGTCCGGCTGCGGATGTTGAATCTTCGGTTCGACAACCTCTTCCTGCGCCACATCTGCCACTTTAGGCAGCGCGATCAGCAGCCCCTGTAATGACGTAGGCTTCAGGGTCAACGTTTTTTCCTGCCAATTGAGGCCGGACGTGAAATCCAGGACGGAAACCGTGGTGTCATCAATTTTGATATTGATGTTGTTAAGCGCCACGTGTGAAAGCGTGATGGGATAAGGCGTGGAAAGGTTGAGCGGCCCGCTCTCTTCTTCTGCAACCGGCGCGGAAGGCGGCATCTTTTTACTGTCGATCGCCACGTTGATATCTTTCAGCGACAGATCGTTGACGCACAGGCTGCTGTTCCACAGGCAGTTGAGTCCCACCGCCAGATGTACTTCACCGGCATTTACCGCCACACCGGGCTGGTCGTAGCGGATATTTTTCAGCGACAGATCCCGCCAGCCGCCGGTAACCTGGCCAATCTCCAGCCCAGGCACCCAGCGATTAGCTGCCTTGAAGACCAGATGCAGACCGGAGGTTGTCCCCACCAGGAAAGCGACGGTACCTAACAACAGCAGGATAAAAACCAGCACCCCGAGGCTTATCTTCTTCCATAAACTCATAATTCAGGCCCCAGACCGATGTAAAACTGTAAACCATGTTCATCTTTGTCGCCTACAGGGACGGCAAAGTCGAGCTTGATAGGCCCCACCGGCGACTGCCAGCGTACACCGACCCCGGCACCGGTTTTGAAATCGCTTCTGCGGATATCGCTGACCGCTTCACCGCTATCGACAAACATCGCGCCCCACCATTTCCCGGTCACGTTGTATTGATATTCCAGCGAACCGGTCGCCAGCTTCGAGGCCCCTTTCAGCTTACCGTCACTGCCTTCAGGCGAAATAGATTTGTATTTATAGCCGCGGATACTACGGTCGCCCCCGGCGAAGAAACGCAGATCCGGCGGGACTTTGTCGAAGTCACCGGTTTCAATCCAGCCGAGGTTACCGCGCATCACAAAACGGTGCTTGTCGTACAGTGTACGGATCCAGACGTTCTGCGCCTGGAAGACGGAGAAATCAACGTCTGAACCCCAGGCCGTATTGGAATAGTCAATGGAATAGCGCTGGGAATCACCCCAGACAGGCATCAGGCCGCCGCGCGAGCGCGTCCGGCTAATCATCACGCCCGGATAGAGCAGCATCGTCGTGTTGGTGACGTCACCCTGGGTAAAGTGGTCGAGGCTCCAGCGCAGGTTGATTGCACGCTGCCAGCCACTCGACAGATCCCAATAGCGGGAGACCGCGAGCGTGGTAGAGTCCTGTTCGGTGTCGTTTAAATCGGTACGCTTAAATCCCCCCTGCACCAGGTAATACTGCTCCAGCGGGTTCTTTAACAACGGCATTTTATAGCTGAAATCAAGGACCTGCTCTGGCGCAGAAATACTGGCACTGGTGGTCAGGCTATGGCCGTAGGAGTTCATCCACGGCTTTTTCCACGAGGTTTTCAACCGCGGCCCAACGTCAGTCGAGTAGCCGGCCCCGGTTTCGATGGTATTTTCAGTGCGCGGCGAGACCACGCCTTTTAGCGGCAGTACTTTGGTTTCACGGGCTTTATCAAATTCAGGCGCCACCACCACGGAATTAAACCATCCGGTTGCCGAAAGGCGACGGTTTAGCTCAGCCAGATCTTTCGACTCGTACTCTTTACCCTCTTTGAACGGCACCAGGTTTTGCAGGTACTCATCGCGAATTTGCGAACCTTCAAAAGTGACATGGCCAAAGCGGTAGCGCTCTCCGCTGTTGTAATCAATATCCCAGAATGCCTGGCGGCGATCGAGTGCAATTCCGAGCTGACTTTTATTAAATTCGCTGTCGAAATAGCCTTTACGCAACGCCACACTGGTGAGCGACTTTTTGAAGCTGTCATAATCGCCTTGATTCAGCACGGTGCCAATGGCCGGACGCGTCTTCAGCAGATCCAGATAATCGCGGTCCGTACGTGCGCCGCCGCGCAGAATCACCTCGGTGCCGCCAATCAGCACCGGCTCGCCGGGCGTCACTTTAGCAATCAGCACCTGACGTCCTTTCGCCGGTGGTGGACGTAACTCAAAATCAATGGTCGGCTCAAAGTAGCCCAGCGCTTTTAGCCCTTCGCGGATAGCATCATCAACGCGCGCACGAAAACGCCGGTCTGGTGTGACTTCGTCACTCTGAATCGTGGACAGCTGCGCACGGACGTTTTTCTCCAGCGGTCCTGATAATCCTTCGACCTGTAAGCGAACATTCGCAGCGGCGGCGGAGCCACTTAAGCACAGTAATCCCACCCAACATAACTGACGGATATGTGGCACATTTTCTCCTGAATATCCTTTTTTCCCACCCCTGGAAAAAAATACTATGCCGTTCCTCGGCTTAACAAAAAATCAACAATAAGAGTTGAAAAACAGACGACAACCCAAATATTTCTTATGTTTAACTCTAGACGCATTCACACTATTTATTGTGGGCAAAGACGCGTCTCGTTACAACCTTAACCCAAATGACTGATTTCGGGAGAACGGCCATGAGTTTATTTGATAGAAAGCATCTTGTTACTCAAGCAGATGCGCTACCTGGACGCAATACCCCGATGCCGGTAGCAACGTTGCATGCGGTTAATCAGCATTCGATGACCAACGTGCCCGACGGCATGGAGATAGCCCTCTTCGCCATGGGATGTTTCTGGGGCGTGGAGCGCTTATTCTGGTCACTACCAGGGGTATACAGCACAGCAGCCGGATACACCGGTGGCTATACCCCAAACCCAACCTATCGGGAAGTGTGTTCTGGCGATACGGGCCATGCCGAAGCGGTACGCATCGTCTATGACCCGCATGTTATCAGCTACGAACAACTGCTGCAGGTGTTCTGGGAAAATCATGACCCGGCGCAGGGTATGCGTCAGGGTAACGACCAGGGCACTCAGTACCGTTCCGCGATTTATCCACTAACTCCGGAGCAAAGCGCAGCCGCGCAGGCCAGCCTTGAACGCTTTCAGGCGGCAATGACCGCCGCGGGCGACGAACGCGACATTACGACGGAAATCAGCACGGCGACCCCGTTCTACTACGCCGAGGACGATCATCAGCAGTATCTGCATAAAAACCCTTATGGATACTGTGGCATTGGCGGCATAGGCGTTTGCCTGCCACCGCAGAATTAACCCGCAACGGCCCGATAGCACAGCGCTTATCGGGCATTTCCACGCCCTTAACGTGACCTCTGGCGGCTTTACAGTACCTTACGCTATACTAGCGTCTGAATTTACCGGCTCAACTCCACGAGCAGGTTTTCAATGAATTTTCCATTGGATTTATACTTTATGGATTTCGGGTTGCAGGACAAAACGCCATAGGTGTTTTGAACAGCGCTAGCGCTGGCCCCAACGCCCCTGCAACTTGAAAGACGACGAGTACCAACTTCTCCCTTCCGAGGATCTGGCGTAACGCTGGATAAGATATGTTAAACAGTATTTTAGTCATTCTCTGCCTGATCGCCGTGAGTGCGTTTTTCTCGATATCCGAGATCTCGCTCGCCGCATCACGCAAAATAAAACTTAAGTTGCTTGCCGATGAAGGCAACGTAAATGCACAGCGTGTTTTGAAGATGCAGGAAAACCCCGGCATGTTCTTTACCGTCGTGCAAATTGGTCTTAATGCGGTTGCTATTCTTGGCGGTATCGTCGGTGACGCAGCGTTTTCACCGGCATTTAACGGTCTGTTCTCGAAATACTTTGCCCCAGAGCTGTCCGAACAATTGAGCTTTATTCTGTCGTTCTCCCTGGTGACTGGCCTGTTCATCCTGTTCGCGGATTTAACCCCGAAACGCATCGGTATGATTGCGCCAGAAGCTGTGGCTTTGCGTATCATCAACCCGATGCGCTTCTGTCTGCTCGTGTTCCGCCCGCTGGTATGGTTCTTTAATGGCCTGGCAAATAACATTTTCCGTCTGTTTAAGATCCCGATGGTGCGTAAAGATGACATCACTTCGGACGATATCTACGCCGTAGTAGAAGCCGGCGCATTGGCAGGGGTTCTGCGCAAGCAGGAACATGAGCTGATCGAAAACGTATTTGAACTGGAATCCCGTACCGTGCCGTCTTCAATGACCTCGCGCGAAAACGTTATCTGGTTTGATCTGCACGAAGACGAACAGAGCCTGAAGAACAAGGTGGCGGAACATCCGCATTCCAAGTTTCTGGTCTGTAATGAAGATATCGACCACATCATTGGCTATGTGGATTCCAAAGACTTGCTTAATCGCGTACTGGCAAACCAAAGCATGGCGCTGAATAGCGGCGTGCAGATCCGCAACACGCTGATTGTGCCGGATACGCTGACGCTCTCAGAAGCGCTGGAAAGCTTCAAAACCGCAGGCGAAGACTTTGCCGTCATCATGAACGAGTATGCACTGGTAGTGGGGATTATTACGCTTAATGACGTAATGACGACGCTGATGGGTGACTTAGTCGGCCAGGGTCTGGAAGAACAGATCGTCGCGCGTGATGAGAATTCATGGCTGATTGACGGCGGTACGCCGATTGATGACGTGATGCGTGTGCTGGATATCGACGAGTTCCCGCAGTCCGGTAACTATGAAACCATCGGCGGTTTCATGATGTTCATGCTGCGTAAAATCCCGAAACGCACCGATTCAGTGAAGTTCTCAGGCTACAAATTTGAAGTGGTGGATATCGATAACTACAAGATCGATCAGCTGCTGGTAACACGTCTGGACAGTAAACCGAGCGTCCTGGTACCGAAACTGCCGGATGCAAAAGAAGAGACCAGGGCGTAATCCCGCCAGAAACATCAACGGCTCCCATCAGGAGCCGTTTTTTTAACTACTGCATAGCACTTTGGTTAAGCCATCTCTGTCTGCAGACGCAAAACCTGACGGTTAACTTCGGACATAACAGAAAAATGCAGTTTGTCCTTCACTTTTGGGATAAGAATCTTACCCTTATCAAACTCAAAAGCGCCTACATCCTTGATATATAACCGTCCACGAAACAGGATCTTCACGTACTTCGCCACCTGCAGCGGGTTGTATCGTTGGAAAATTTTCATTGTATCTCCTGCTGAGCGTTACGCCTTTGCGGTACCACAATCGGTCCGACAATCCTCAGGCGCAAATTTTAATGCCTTATGACTATAGACTATCTGAACCATGTTTCCAGCGTGTATAAGTTTATTTACCTTCAGGTTACAATTATTCAGAATTATCTTTTCAACGCTTCGCTGTCTTCAGTATAAGCCTTCATTTTTCGCAGGATTTGTGCGCCCGTCCGCAAACTGGCATCGCGCTTGCGGGAAAAAGCATCATTCGCACATATGATTAAATTCCAGGCCCAAGTGGTCGGATCACCTGCAAAATAAAGAAAGAAGGAAAACCCATGACCTTACAAAAACTGCTGGCCCTGTCGTGCCTGCTGCTGCCGATGATTGCCTCCGCGCATAAGTTTGAAACCAACCAACGTGTACCGCCAGTGGGCATTGCCGATCGCGGCGAACTGATTCTCGATAATGATAAGTTTAGCTACAAAAACTGGAATAGCGCGCAACTGCCAGGGAAAGTCCGCATTGTGCAACACATCGCCGGACGTACCTCCGCCAAAGAGAAAAATGCGACACTGATTGAAGCCATCAAAGCGGCAAATCTGCCGCATGATAAATACCAGACCACCACCATCGTCAACACGGATGATGCCATTCCTGGTTCGGGCATGTTCGTGCGCAGCAGCCTGGAGAGTAATAAGAAGCTCTACCCGTGGTCACAATTTATTGTCGACAGCGAGGGTATTGCGCGTAAAGCCTGGCAACTGGATGAAGAGAGCTCCGCTATTGTCGTTCTCGACAAGGACGGACGCGTACAGTGGGCAAAAGATGGTGCGCTAACGCAGGATGAGGTGCAGCAGGTTATCGCCCTGCTGCACAAATTGCTCAGTAAATAGAGACGCGGAAGCCGGGGTTAAGGAACGATTCACGCGGTGTGTAATCCAGAGGTTTTCCCTGCCAGTCGTGAACGTGAGCCCCGGCAGCGGCTGCAACCGCGTGGCCTGCTGCGGTGTCCCACACGTTTGTGGGTCCAAAACGCGGATACAGTTGCGCCTGCCCTTCGGCAACCAGACAGAACTTCAGCGACGAGCCAATCGACGTGGTCTGATGTTCGCCCAACTGTTGCAAATACTCTTTTAGCTCATTGTCCGCGTGCGAACGGCTAATCACCACCAGCGGTGGACGAGCATCACGAACCTGAATTTGTTTGCGTACACCGCATTCTTCTTTCCACGCTTTGCCCTGTTCCGCGCTGTACATCACTTTCATCACAGGGGCATACACCACGCCCAGCACCGGCTTTCCCTTCTCGATAAGCGCAATGTTAACGGTAAATTCACCGTTACGCTTAATGAACTCTTTGGTTCCATCCAGCGGATCGACCAACCAGTAGCGCTGCCAGTGTTGACGAACATCCCAGCCAGGGGGTGCCTCTTCAGACAGAACCGGAATATCCGGCGTTAGCGCCAGTAATCCTTCGAGGATCACCGTGTGCGCGGCAATATCCGCCGCAGTGACCGGAGAATCATCCTGCTTGCTGGTAATCTCCATCGGTTTGCGTCCATCGTAGACCTGCATAATGGCATCGCCCGCGTTCCGTGCAAGCTGGCATACATGTTCTAGCATTCTCCACCTCGTTTCTGTCAGTGGTGTTAACTCGTTGTTTTACTTATACCCGATCGTCAAGGGATCCGCCAACTGTGATAGCGTCTGCGGTTTTAAACGCTATATTCATGTCATGATTCACAGTTCTGTAAGCAAGAAGATTTATATACATTTTCTTTTGTGGCTTAGATCTTAAAAGGATGCCCCTGATGATTAAGTTTAGTGCAACGCTTCTCGCCACGCTGATTGCAGCCAGCGTGAATGCCGCGACCGTCGATCTGCGCATAATGGAAACCACTGATTTGCATAGCAATATGATGGATTTCGATTATTACAAAGATACGGCGACTGAAAAATTCGGCCTGGTGAGGACGGCGAGTCTAATTAATGCAGCACGCAGCGAAGTCAAAAACAGCGTGCTGGTTGATAACGGCGATCTGATTCAGGGCAGCCCGCTTGGGGATTACATGGCTGCCAAAGGGCTTAAAGCGGGTGAAACACATCCGGTATATAAGGCGCTCAACACGCTGGACTACGCAGTCGGCAACCTTGGTAATCATGAATTTAACTACGGCCTCGACTATCTGCACAATGCCCTCGCTGGCGCGAAATTCCCCTACGTTAATGCCAATATTATCGATGTTAAAACCCAAAAGCCGCTGTTCACCCCTTATCTGATTAAAGACACTGACGTCGTCGACAAAGAGGGGAATAAGCAGACGCTGAAGATAGGTTACATCGGCTTTGTGCCCCCACAGATCATGACCTGGGATAAAGCCAACCTCAGCGGTAAAGTGACCGTGAACGACATCACCGAAACCGCACGTAAATATATTCCGCAGATGCGGGAAAAAGGCGCGGATGTAGTAGTAGTGATTGCTCACTCCGGTCTTTCTGCCGACCCGTATCAGACCATGGCGGAAAACTCCGTTTATTACCTCAGCGAAGTGCCGGGCGTGGACGCCATTATGTTTGGCCATGCTCATGCCGTCTTCCCGGGGAAAGATTTTGCCAACATCAAAGGAGCAGATATCGCGAAAGGCACGCTCAATGGTATACCTGCAGTCATGCCGGGCATGTGGGGCGATCACCTGGGCGTGGTAGATTTGGTACTGAATAACGATAGTGGTAAATGGCAGGTCACCCAGGCGAAAGCCGAGGCGCGCCCGATTTACGACGCCGCTGCGAAAAAATCACTGGCGGGCGAGGACCAGAAAATCGTTAAGATCCTGAAAGCCGATCACGACGCCACCCGCGAGTTCGTAAGCAAACCCATCGGTAAATCAGCCGACAACATGTACAGCTATCTGGCACTGGTACAGGATGACCCCACCGTACAGGTGGTGAATAACGCGCAGAAAGCCTATGTGGAACACTTTATTCAGGGTGACCCGGATCTGGCAAAACTGCCGGTGCTCTCTGCTGCCGCGCCATTTAAGGTCGGAGGACGTAAGAACGATCCGGCAAGCTTTGTGGAAGTCGAAAAAGGCCAGCTAACCTTCCGTAATGCCGCTGATTTGTATCTCTATCCCAACACCCTGGTGGTCGTAAAAGCCAGCGGTAAAGAGGTTAAAGAGTGGCTGGAATGTTCCGCCGGTCAGTTTAATCAGATAGATATTCACAGCAGCAAGCCGCAGTCGCTGATTAACTGGGATGGGTTCCGTACCTATAACTTTGACGTCATTGACGGCGTGGATTATCAGATTGATGTTTCACAGCCGGCCCGTTACGACGGCGAGTGCCAGACCATAAACCCGCAAGCGGAACGTATTAAAAACCTGACCTTTAACGGCAAACCTATCGATCCTGATGCAACCTTCCTCGTCGCAACCAACAACTATCGTGCCTATGGTGGTAAGTTCGCCGGAACCGGAGACAGCCACATCGCCTTTGCGTCGCCGGATGAAAACCGCGCGGTGCTGGCTGCATGGATAAGCGCTCAAACGAAGAGCGCCGGTGAAATCCACCCGGCGGCAGATAACAACTGGCGTCTGGCACCGATTCACAGCGATAAGAAACTGGATATTCGATTTGAAACGTCACCGTCCGATAAGGCCGCGGCGTTTATCAAAGACAACGGGCAGTATCCGCTGAAGAAAGTCGCCACCGACGATATCGGCTTTGCGATTTATCAGTTGGATTTGAGTAAGTAATTTTCGTGCCGGATGCGACGCAATAGCGTCTTATCCGGCCTACAAAATACGCCGCCTACCCATCACGCCGCCCGCTCGTCCCGCTGCGCCAAAACCTGCGGTAAATTCATTTCAATCCAGTCGGCCAGTGCCGCAACTTTATCGCTCACCTGCTCACCCAACGGGGTCAGGCTATACTCCACATGCGGCGGGACGACCGGATACGATACCCGGTTGATAAACCCGTCCTGCTCCAGCGCCTGCAGTGATTGCGCCAGCATCTTTTCGCTGACGCCGCCCATTTTGCGACGTAAATCGCTGAACCGGTGCGTACCGTCACGCAGCGCCACCAGAATCAATACGCCCCAGCGACTGGTGACGTGTTTTAACACCTCGCGGGAGGGACACTGCTCGGCAAACAAATTGCCGTCGCGCAATTGCTGAGAAAGCGTTGACGCTGTCATCTCTATACTTACCTTTTTGTACGTACTTACTAAAAGTAAGTTTAGGTGTTAGCGTGTTTAAACACAAGACCAATACCAAGGAGTTCCCCATGATTGCGATTACCGGCGCCACTGGCCAATTGGGCCAACACGTTATTGAAAGCCTGTTGAAAACCGTACCTGCCAGCCAGATAGTGGCGATTGTACGCAACCCTGCTAAAGCGGCAGCACTGAGTCAGCAAGGCATCATCGTTCGCCAGGCGGATTACACCGACGAAACCGCCTTTACGACGGCTTTGCAGGGTATCGACAAGCTGCTGCTGATCTCGTCGAGCGAAGTCGGACAACGTACTCCGCAGCATCGCAACGTGATTAACGCGGCGAAAGCTGCCCACGTGAAATTTATCGCCTATACCAGCCTGCTTCACGCCAACACCTCCCCGCTGGGGCTGGCTGATGAGCATGTGGCAACCGAGAAGATGCTGGCAGACTCCGGCATTGCCTACGCGTTGTTACGTAACGGCTGGTACACCGAAAACTATCTGGCGAGTGCGCCAGCGGCACTGGAGCACGGCGTGTTTATTGGGGCTGCAGGAGAAGGCAAAATCGCCTCAGCGACCCGCGCCGACTATGCCGCAGCCGCCGCGCGCGTTATCAGCGAAGACGGTCACGCTGGTAAAATCTACGAACTGGCAGGCGATGAGGGCTGGACGCTGAGCCAACTGGCCGCTGAGCTGGCCAAACAGAGTGGTAAAAAGGTGGTGTATCAGAACCTGAGTGAGGCCGATTTTGCCGCCGCGCTAAAAGGTTTTGGTCTGCCTGCCGGACTGGCGGACATGCTGGCCGATTCTGACGTCGGTGCCTCCAAAGGCGGGCTCTTTGACGACAGCCATACGCTGGGCAAACTGATTGGCCGCCCAACCACCTCGTTGGCGGACAGCGTCAAAGGTATCGTGTAAGTGTTAAAAATCGGTTAATTGTGGTGGCATCCTCACGCATCCTCTCTGATAATGACAAGATGATGCGTGGGGAGAGATAACGTGCAAGGTGTACCTGAGCAGTTTTTTGATGAGAAAGACAGCGCCCGCTTTCGCCACCTGGCGCAGGTGCCAGGCGTTGAACTGTACCATGCACACATCTCCCGTTATGCGTTTGAGCCGCACACCCATGAAGCTTTCGGCATTGGCGCGATTGAAGCCGGTGCCGAGCGTTTTCGCTACCGTGGCACGCAATACGTAGCGCCTGCCCACTCCGTTGTCACCATGAACCCCGATGAACTGCACACCGGTGAAGCTGAAACCGCCGACGGCTGGCGCTATCGGATGATTTACCTTGAGCCCGATCTTCTGGAAGAGGTCACCGGCGTTCGTCACTGGTGGTTCCATGACGTTACCCGTCACGATCCGCTGCGCTCGCGTCAGATCTGTTCATTGATCCATGGTCTGTGGAACACCGAAGACCCGCTGGCGCAAAAGGGATTGCTGCTCGATCTGATCGATACATTCCAGCCGCTGGCTCGCCATGCACCGGTATTACCGGAGGGGGCACATCGCTTCGAACGCGTGCGTGAATACCTGCACGATAACTACATGCACCCTGTGACACTCGATGAGCTGGCTCGCGTGGCGTCACTCAGTCCCTGGCATTTTCAGCGCCAGTTCAAATCTCATTTTCACGTCACACCGCATCAGATGCTGATGGCGATCCGCCTGTGGCGAGCCAAAGGTTTTCTTACCTACGGTATGCCTGCCGCAGATGTGGCCGCCGCCACCGGACTGACCGACCAATCGCACCTCACCCGCGCCTTTACCCATCGCTATGGCATTACGCCGGTACGCTATCAGAAGCAGGTTTATTCGCGCTAATGCGCAATCTCATACAATACAGTGATGTTTTCCCTGCCTACACTCAGCGCTATGTTTAATGATGTGGATGTCAAAAATGATTAGCGGTGTGTTGTATGCCCTGCTTGCCGGGCTGATGTGGGGATTAATTTTTGTCGGACCCTTGCTCGTACCGGAATACCCGGCGGTATTACAGTCGATGGGGCGTTATCTGGCATTGGGGCTGATCGCACTACCGTTGGCCTGGCTGGGTCGCGGGCGTCTGCGTCAGTTGACGCATAAAGACTGGATAACGGCGCTGGCGTTAACCCTGATGGGCAACCTGATTTATTACGTTTGCTTGGCCAGCGCCATTCAGCGCACCGGCGCGCCGGTTTCAACCATGATCATCGGCACATTACCGGTCGTGATCCCGGTCTTCGCCAACCTGCTTTATAGCCAACGCGACGGCAAATTATCGTGGTGGCACCTGGCTCCAGCGCTGGTACTGATCGGCATGGGCCTGCTGTGCGTGAATATCTCTGAGCTCAGTCAGGGGTTGCCTGATTTTAGCGGCTGGCGATATGGTTCAGGCATCGCTCTGGCGCTGATCTCCGTGGTGTGCTGGGCCTGGTACGCGCTACGCAATGCCCGCTGGCTGCGGGAAAACCCGGATAAGCATCCAATGATGTGGGCAACGGCTCAGGCGCTGGTGACGCTTCCGGTTTCGCTGCTGGGGTACATCGCAGCCTGCCTGTGGCTGCGTGGACAAACACCGGAATTCTCGCTGCCCTTTGGCCCGCGACCGGACGTGTTTATCGGCCTGATGATCGCCATTGCGATATTGTGCTCGTGGGTTGGCGCACTGTGCTGGAACGTCGCCAGTCAGAAGTTGCCGACGGTGATCCTCGGACCGCTGATTGTCTTTGAAACACTGGCGGGTCTGTTATACACCTTTATGCTGCGTCAGGAGATGCCACCATTGCTGACGCTAAGCGGTATTGCGCTGCTGGTAATAGGCGTGGTAATTGCGGTGCGGTCAAAACCGCAGAAACCGGCGGTAGTGCCGGTTTCAGGGGATGCCTGATGGCGCTGCGCTTATCAGGCCTACAAGGACTGTACGATCTCATGTAGGCCGGATAAGGCGTTTACGCCGCCGTCCGGCGCGACACTTTAAACACCGCCACCGTCTGATTCAGTCTGGCCGCCTGCTCTTCGAGCGCGGCAGCTGCAGAGGCAGACTCTTCCACCAGCGAGGCGTTTTGCTGTGTCACACGATCCATTTCGGCAACGGCCTGCCCGACTTGATCGATACCCCGACTCTGCTCATCGGACGCTGACGCAATTTCGCTCATAATATCGGTAACCTGAGTGACGGCACTGACAATTTCCGCCATCGTCTCACCCGCTTCATGCACCAGTGCCGTACCGGCATTGACCCGATTCCCTGAGTCATCAATCAGCGCCTTAATCTCTTTCGCCGCCTGAGCGCTACGCTGCGCCAGCGTGCGCACTTCACCTGCCACCACGGCAAAACCGCGCCCCTGTTCACCCGCACGCGCCGCTTCTACCGCCGCATTCAATGCCAGAATATTCGTCTGGAAAGCAATACCGTCGATAACCGTGGTAATTTGCGCAATTTTGCTGGAACTGGTGGCGATTTCATCCATCGTACGCACCACGCCGTCGACCACTGTTCCGCCTTTCTGCGCCGTCTGCGAGGCATTTTTTGCAAGGCTAGTCGCCTGTCGCGCATTGTCCGCATTCTGTTTTACGGTGGCCGTGAGCTGTTCCATACTGGCAGCCGTTTCTTCCAGAGAAGCAGCCTGCTGTTCAGTGCGCGAAGAGAGATCGTTACTGCCTGCGGCAATTTCACCCGCACCGGTATAGATAGTATCCGCACCGTCACGTACCACGCTAACCGTATTCGCCAGCGCCTGCTGCATATCACGGACGTTCTGTGCCAATAGCGCCATTTCGTTACTGCCATCGGCGGTAATAGTGTGGGTCAGATCACCTGAAGCGATATGGCGAATATGTCCCATCACTTCGTGGAGTGGTTTCAGCAGGACACGCTGCATGGCAATCCAACTGACGATAATGACGGTCAACACAATCAACAGTACGGCGGACAACAACCAGATAATTTTCTGGTAATCATTTTCGTTATCCCGTACTCCCTCATTCGCCAGTGCGGCTTGTGCGGCACGCCACTCCTGATAAACCTCCTGCATGGCCGTCTGCTTTTGCTCGGCATTCTGTTTGAACATGTCTTCCAGTTTGCCTTCAGCCAGCAGCGCGTTCATTTTTGCAAGCGCAGTAGAATAGATACCGTACTGTTCTTCCAGTCGGTCTGCCAGACTTTCATCCAGACCCGGCGTTTCCGGCAGCGCGTAGTATTTATCGTAATGCTCTTTTGCGTCTGCCAGCAGGCGATTCGCCGTGTTCACTAACTCCGTCAACTGTCCGCCATTAATTTCGCTCGCCATCGTCCCTTGCAAACGCAGCATGCCCCGGTTGAGCGTGACGCGAGCCTGGTTCAGGCTAATCCATGCATCGGTAAACTCCGCCACGTTCTGGCTGGAAAGTTGAGAAACGTTAAAGTTTTCCTTGTCGTTTTTAAGCGCGCCAATAAAAACGCCTGCGGAAATGAGCTGCATCGCGCCCAGGGCGAGTAACACGGTGATAAGTAAGGTTATCACTTTGATTCGTTTGAACATCTGTTGCCTTTTAGTTATGCAGGTATTGTCTGAGGTCTAACTATCGGCAGCAGCGTCGGCTTATTTAATCTTGCGGCGTAGCTTTTTTCACCGCGTTACCCCTTTTCAATAAGATTCAGCACGTTAAAGGGACAAGAATTTTTCGTGACAGTCATCACAAAATCCTCTGCCCCGAAAGGGTTATATCCTTCCGCATAAGTTGCATTTAAAATACATCTTATATTATTGAGAATGAGGTAACGGCTATGTCTTATCGCGATCAACCTTTAGGTGAACTGGCGCTCTCTATTCCTCGCGCGTCGGCACTGTTTCGTAAATACGATATGGATTACTGCTGCGGCGGTAAGCAAACGCTGGCACGCGCTGCCGCACGTAAAGAGCTGGATGTGGAAGCTATCGAAGCGCAGCTCGCTCAGTTGGCTGAGCAGCCGCTGGAAAAAGACTGGCGCACCGTGGCACTGGCAGAAATCATCGACCATATCGTCATACGTTATCATGACCGCCACCGCGAACAGCTGCCGGAGCTGATCCTGCAGGCCACTAAAGTTGAACGTGTACATGCCGACAAGCCGAGCGTACCGCGTGGTCTGGCGAAGAACCTGACGATGCTGCATGAAGAGCTGTCAAGCCACATGATGAAAGAAGAGCAAATTCTGTTCCCAATGATCAAACAGGGAATGGGGAGTCAGGCGATGGGACCAATCAGCGTGATGGAAAGCGAACATGACGAGGCCGGCGAACTGGTAGAAGTGATCAAGCACATCACCAACAACGTAACGCCGCCGCCAGAAGCCTGCACCACATGGAAAGCAATGTATAACGGCATTAACGAGATGATCGACGATCTGATGGAACACATCAGTCTGGAAAACAATGTGTTGTTCCCGCGTGCGTTAGCCGGGGAGTAACCTTTTGCCCGGTGGCGGCTTCGCCTTACCGGGCCTACAACGACCTTGAACGTAGGCCTGATAAGCGCAGCGCATCAGGCAATCCCGACGGCATAAACGCCTTATCCGGCCTACACCTCACTGCTTAGCGATTAACGCGTACCTGCCATACGTTTCTTACCGATAAACAACCAGCCCAGACCCAGAGCGATAAACCACAGCGGCGTGACGATCAGCGCCTGACGGGTATCCTCTTCCAGCGTCAGCAGCACCAGTACGAAGACGAAGAACGCCATACATACCCAGCACATCAGCTTGCCTAACGGCATCTTGTAGATCGATTTCTCATGCAGGTGTGGACGCTGTTTGCGATACACCAGATAAGAGCAAAGAATGATGGTCCAGACAAACATAAACAGGATTGCCGACACGGTGGTGATCATGGTGAACGCACCGATTACGCTCGGATTCACGTACAGCATTACCACGCCGCCCAACAGGCAGATACAGGAGAAGGTCAAGCCTTTCGCCGGCACCGCACGTTTAGACAGCTTAGCAAACGCTTTTGGCGCAACACCTTCCTGAGCCAGACCAAACAGCATACGGCTGGTAGAAAACACGCCGCTGTTTGCGGAAGAGGCCGCTGATGTCAGCACCACAAAGTTAATCAGGCTCGCCGCCGCTGGCAGACCTACCAGCACAAACAGTTCAACGAATGGGCTCTTAGTGGGAACCACCGAGCTCCACGGCGTCACGGACATAATCACGATCAGCGCGAAAACGTAGAACATGATGATACGGATTGGAATCGAGTTAATCGCGCGCGGCAGAGACTTTTCCGGATCTTTAGTTTCTGCAGCCGTCGTACCCACCAGTTCAATACCAACAAACGCGAAGACTGCTATCTGGAAGCCCGCAAAGAAGCCACTCAGACCTTTCGGGAACCAGCCACCGTCATTCCACAGATGAGTAAACGAAGCCTGAACGCCGGTTGGCGACTGGAAGTGCGTCAGTACCATCACCAGACCGACGACAATCAGGCCGACAATGGCGACGATTTTGATCATCGCAAACCAGAACTCCATCTCACCAAACATTTTCACCGTGGCGAGGTTAAGAGCCAGCAACAGAATGATCACCGCCAGCGATGCCACCCAGTCTGACAGTCCGGGGAACCAGAATTGCGCATACGCCGTAATCGCAACGACGTCTGCCATCCCGGTAACCACCCAGCAGAACCAATAGGTCCAGCCGGTAAAATACCCGGCCCATGGCCCGAGCAGGTCGGAGGCGAAATCACTAAAGGATTTGTATTCGAGATTCGAGAGCAGCAATTCTCCCATTGCCCGCATCACGAAAAACAGCATAAAACCGATGATCATATAGACAAAAATGATCGACGGCCCGGCGAGGCTGATGGTTTTCCCAGAGCCCATAAACAGGCCGGTACCAATAGCGCCACCAATGGCAATAAGTTGAATATGACGGTTTGTGAGATTGCGCCGTAGCGACTGTTCAGACGAAGCCTCTTCAACGGCTTCGACTTTTACCTGATCTACCATGTTTTTTCTTCCTGTACCTGTCTGTGTTGTTCAGGCTCTACGGCCTTTAGTGTGTCTATGATACGACGATCCTGTTGGCAGGACTCATCGATATTAGGTAAGAATCGGCGGGATGAATACTAAGATTTAGATATAATGTTAATTTTATGTTTAAAGTGAGTGTCATATCACTCTGATAGCGAGAATCAGTTCACAAAAATACACGCAATAACATCATTTGCAAGATAAAATATCGACATCGGCATAACAATAGCTTTTCACGCTATTTTGTTGCTCCCCCCAGCGTCGGGGGGAACAGAAGTCACTGCTTACAGGATTTCAAGCAGCTCAACTTCAAATACCAGCGTGCTGAACGGAGGAATGGACGCGCCAGCGCCACGCTCACCGTAAGCCAGTTCCTGAGGAATCGTCAGTTCCCATTTGGAACCTACCGGCATCAGGGTCAGTGCTTCAATCCAGCCTGGAATCACGCCGTTAACCGGGAATTCAGCTGGTTCACCACGCGCAACAGAGCTGTCAAACACGGTACCGTCGATCAGTTTACCGGTATAATGCACGCGTACGTGGTCGGTACGTGCCGGGATAGAACCTTCACCCTGAGTCAACACACGGAACTGCAGACCGGATTCAGTGCTATTCACACCTTCTTTCTCACGGTTTTCTTCCAGATATTTGACGCCATCAGCCGCCATAGCCTGGAAACGCTCGCGACGTACTGCATCAGCACGTTCGTGAATTTCGCGCAGCGCACGGTGCACAACATCAACAGGCACTGCCGGGTGTTTACCTTCCAGCGCATCAGCGATACCCGCTACCAGCGCTTCAGGCAACAGCCCTTCCAGACCGGATTCGCTCAGCTGCTGCCCTACCTGCAAACCAATGCCGTAGCTTGCTTGCGCTTCGATAGTGTCAAAAGTCGGGGTAGCCATCATATTTCCTTTCATCGGATGTAAAGTAGCGGGCAGCATATCAGCCATGCCGCATCCGGTAAAACTTTGTCTCGGGAACAGATGACAAATCGCGAGGAAAAAGAAACAATGCTATTGCCCGCATCAATGTCACGAAAGCGGGTACCTGAACAAGTATCATAGAGTTAGCGATCTATACTCTATGACAGAGGAACGAGACGCGGAGCAGGAGGAAAGCCATGCCCGGGCGCTTTGAATTAAAACCAACCCTGGCGAAAATCTGGCATGCACCGGACAATTTTCGCATTATGGACCCGCTACCGCCTATGCATCGCCGTGGCATTATTGCTGCTGCCATCGTGCTGGTGATAGGTTTCCTGCTCCCTTCCAATGACACCAACGATACCCCGGTGGTCACGCGTAATGCGCAGCTGGATTTGCAGTCGCAGTCCCAGCCGCCAACTGAAGCACAGCTTCAGGCACAGTTGGTCGCACCACAAAATGATCCCGGCCAGGTGGCTCCCGTTGCGCCGGAACCCATCCAGGAAGGCGATCCCGATACACAGCCACAGAGCCAGCAATCACAGTCTCAGACACAGCCCTTTCAGCAGAATAGTGGTATTGAGCAGCAGTGGCGTACCTACCGCGTAGACTCAGGGAAAACGCTGGCGCAGGTCTTCCGGGACCATAACCTTCCGCCAACTGATGTGTACGCAATGGCGCAAGTGGAAGGTGCCGGAAAGCCACTGAGCAATTTGAAAGACGGCCAGATGATCCAAATCAGGCAGAATGCTAACGGGGTGGTGACCGGGTTAACCATTGATAGCGGAAATGGTCAGCAGGTGTTGTTTACCCGTCAGCCCAACGGCAGCTTTATTCGCGCCCGTTAAATGTACTGATTGCCGGGTGGCGGCTTCGCCTTACCCGGCTTACGCCCCCCGCGATTGTAGGCCTGATAAGCAGTAGCGCCATCAGGCGTTACCGCTTCACCTTATTCACCCACCAAATCCCCGAACAGACCAGCACCAGCGCCACCGCATATTTCCATTCGAGAATGTTCTCACCGAGGAAAATTGACGACAGCACCGCCCCTGAAACCGGGATCAGGAAGTTAAACGGCGCGATCATTCCTACGCGGTTGTACTTGAGCAAAATGCTCCACAACGCGAAGGCCACCGATGAAAGCAACGTCAGGTAACCCAGAATAGCCACTGAAGCAGATCCGTGTACGGTCAGTGTCCCGCCAAAAGCATAGCCGCCAATAACCAACGCCAGACCGCCCATCCCCAGTTGGTAACCTGTCATGACCGTTGGGTCTACCGTCTGAGAAATGCGCTTACCGTACAGCGTGGCCGCAGAGAGAATAAAGGCCGCCATCACGACTGAACCGTCCCCTAACAGGCTGAAACTAAAATCCATTCCGCTGTTGAAGTTCACCACCATCACGCCGGTAAAACCCAGAATACAACCCAGCGCTTTGTTGTAGCTTAGTTTGTCGTTTTGATAGATAAAATGGGCCAGAAGCACGCTAAAGAATGTACCGGTAGCGTTCATGATTGACCCCTTTACACCTGTCGTGAATGCCAGACCGATATAAAAGAAAATGTATTGCAGCGAGGTTTGCGTCAACCCAAGCAGCGTAAGCTGACCAAACTGACGTGGGCTTAACCTGCCAATTGGTTTACGTTGCACCATCGCCAGCAGCAACAGCAATAATCCCGCAAACAGGAAACGATATCCGGCAAAGACAATTTTTGACGGAATGTCATCCGTGGCAATCTGGAAGATCTCGTATCCGCTTTTTATCGCTGGATAAGCGCTCCCCCACAACAGGCAACAGAAGGCTGCGCCCAGGTAGACAACATTTTTACGCGCGAACAGAGGTTGGTGCGTTGGTTCCATTCCATCACCACTTTGAAATAATGTTTTATTTTTATGATTATCCCGAAAAGGACAAAGAATAGCCAGAGCGAAAAACAGGAGGGTAGAAAAGCAAAACGCCGGCACAAGGCCGGCGCTTTTACGCGGTCATCAGAATAAAAACTTATTCTGCAACTACGTTTACAGTCAGCTTAGCAAACACTTCGCTGTGAACCTGGAAGCTCACTTCGTGCTCACCAGTGGTACGCAGAACGCCGTTCGGCAGACGAACTTCGCTCTTAGCAACGTCAACGCCAGCTGCAGTTACAGCGTCAGCGATGTCGCGAGTACCGATGGAACCGAACAGTTTACCTTCGTCGCCAGCTTTAGACGCGATGGTTACGGTTTCCAGTGCGTTGATTTTCTCAGCACGAGCTTCAGCAGCGGCCAGAACGTCAGCCAGTTTGGCTTCCAGTTCAGCGCGACGCGCTTCGAAAAATTCAACGTTTTTCTTGGTAGCAGGAACAGCTTTACCCTGTGGTACCAGGAAGTTACGAGCATAGCCCGCTTTAACGTTAACCTGATCACCCAGGCTACCCAGGTTTGCTACTTTATCAAGCAGAATAACTTGCATTACCTTATCCTCTCAAAGTCGTATTAATGGACCGTGACCGATTACTGATGACGATCAGTGTACGGCAGCAGGGACAGGTAGCGAGCGCGTTTGATAGCGCGAGCCAGCTGACGCTGGTATTTTGCACGGGTACCGGTGATACGGCTTGGGACAATCTTACCGCTTTCGGTGATGTAGTTTTTCAGCGTAGCGATATCTTTATAGTCGATCTCTTGAACGCCTTCCGCGGTGAAACGGCAGAACTTGCGACGACGGAAATAACGTGCCATATGGCTAGTCTCCAGAATCTATCAATTCAATCTGCTCGGCATGCAGAACCATTTTGCTCAGGCCGTTCTTTGCCTTATGGCAAGAGATGAACCCCTGAACGGTCACTGCGCTACCGACCGTTATACTGTGAGTAATGGCCTGGTTTTCGTGTCCGCTAATAATAACGGGCATTTGGCACCACGCCTGCCGGTGAAACCCGGCTTCCTCCTGCACAGAACGATGCTCAAGCACGAACTGGCAATGAGGAATTCCTGATGGACTGACCTTTCGAAGGGGAGCCCTGCACACAGTGCCGGACAGCGCCAGACGGTTGGTCATCAGAAATTACTCTTCAGAATCCCCAGCTTCAGCATCATCTGCGGTTTCGTTAGCGAAATCATCGCGACGTTCACGACGCTCGTCTTTCGCTTTAACCATCGGAGATGCTTCGGTAACAGCGTGTTTAGTACGCATAACCATGCTGCGGATAACGGCATCGTTGAAGCGGAAGGTAGTTTCCAGCTCATCGATCACTTCCTGCGGCGCTTCAACGTTCATCAGAACGTAGTGAGCTTTGTGCAGTTTGTTGATCGGGTAAGCCAGCTGACGGCGGCCCCAGTCTTCCAGACGGTGGATCGTGCCTTCTGCACCAGTGATGGCAGCAGTGTAGCGTTCGATCATACCCGGAACCTGTTCGCTCTGGTCAGGATGGACCATAAAAACGATTTCGTAATGACGCATCGAATTGCTCCTTACGGATTATTCAGCCTCCTGTCTGGGTCAGCCGAGGCCCATGGAGGCAAGGAACGTGTTAAAGGTCGGCTGAAAAATGACGCGTCATAATACTGGGGCCAGCAGGTAAACTCAAGGCGCTTGTACGATTATTTATCATGTCGCCATTAATACATATCCAGCAGCATTTTGACGCTGATGCAAATGGAGACAATCACAATCATGGGTCGGATGACTTTCTTGCCACGCGTCAGTACGACCGTCGCGCCAAGACGTGCGCCGAGGGACTGCCCGGCAAACATCACCAGCCCCAGCGACCAGATCATTTTACCGCCGAAAATGAAAAACAAAATCGAGGCGATGTTCGACGCCAGGTTAATAAAGTTAGAGTGAATTTGCGCCTTATCGATGCTGTATCCCCACAACAGGATATAGCTGAGCGTATAAAAGGAGCCGGCCCCAGCGCCGAGAAATCCATCATAAAAACCAATACAACCACCACCGATCAACGAAAAGAGAAACAGGGAGACTTTTTGCTTTCTCTTCGGCTCGCTGAGATTAGGCGCAAAAATAAAGTAGATAGCGACAGCAATAATCAGTACCGGCAGCAGTTTTCTCAGCAGTTCAGGCTCAATGAACTGAATAAGCGTCGTACCTAACGCCGAACCAATAAAAGCAGATAAGAACACAGACTTATGTTCCTGTACGTTGATGTGTCCCCGGCGTAAAAAGTAAATCCCAGAGGTCAGCGAACTGCCCAACGCCTGAATCTTATTGGTTGCCAGCGCGTTAGCCGGGGGTAAACCGGAAATCAGTAATGCGCCAATAGAGAGAAACCCGCCGCCGCCAGACACCACGTTAATAAAGCCAGCCACCAGCGCGACCATAAACATAATCACAAAGTAGCTGAAATCCATGAATGAAGTATCCATAAGTTTTTGCCTTATAATCATAAAGTTATGTTGATTATTCAGCCCACTATAAACGGCGTACTCCTCTGGTAAAATTGACAATTTGGTAAGAGTTTATGCCTGGGAAACAGGTATTTTTTATCGCAGCGGTAGATATCAGCTGACTGTTAATTAAAGGAAAGATGGCAATGCGGTAATTTTTTGAACAACTGCATCAGAAATGGTCGCTATCGACTACGTTGGTTGCGGTTAAAATTACATCAGAAGCTAACGACTCACAGGAGACAAGCAACCAAAGACCGCAGTCGAGGAGGTACATATGCGAGCCCGTGTTTTGACCCTTCTGGCTGTGCTTTTGCTGAGCGCAAATGCAATGGCAGCCATCAAAATTGACAATCATCAGGCCAGAAATATGGATGATGTACAGAGCTTAGGCGTAATTTACATAAATCATAACTTCGCCACTGAAAGTGAAGCCACTCAAGCTCTGAACGAAGAGACAGATGCGCAAGGCGCAACTTACTACCACGAGATCCTCATCAGAGAACCCGGTAGTAACGGCAACATACACGCCAGCGCAGACATTTATCGCTAGCACCCGGAAATAACCAACGAGAACATTGCCACAGTTTGACTTGCCCCCTTTATTGGGGGCTTTTTTTGCAAAAAAGCCCTGAAGCCAGATCGATAACATCCCCTGAATGATTTGGCTCCAGGACTTAGCCGTTACTTCTGTCCATAATAGGCGTTTGGGCCATGCTTACGCATAAAATGCTTTTTCATCAGATAACCATCAATGGGGTTTAGCGCCGGGTTGATGCCACGCGCAATCCACGCCATTCTTGCCACCTCTTCCATCACCACCGCGTTATGCACCGCCTCATAAGCGTCTTTCCCCCAGGCAAACGGGCCATGCTGGTACACGACGACGCCAGGCGTATGCAGTGGCGCAGCGTCTCCCAGTGTTTCAATGATGACCTTACCGGTATTCAACTCATATTCGTCCTGCACTTCTGCTTCGTTTAACGCCCTGGTACAGGGAATATCGCCAAAGAAGTAATCTGCATGCGTTGTGCCAAGCGCCGGAATGGACTGCCCCGCTTGCGCCCACGCTGTGGCATGAGTTGAGTGGGTATGCACCACGCCGCCAAGCGACGGATAACGGCAGTACAGCGCCAGATGCGTGGCCGTGTCAGATGAAGGGCGATAGCGCCCTTCAACCACGTTTCCGTCCAAATCTACCACCACCATGTCGTCGACCTGCATGGTTTCGTAGGCAACACCGCTAGGTTTAATCACCACCAGCCCATGTTCACGATTGATGGCGCTGACGTTGCCCCAGGTAAAGGTCACCAGCCCGTAGCGTGGAAGATCCATGTTAGCTGCAAAAACCTGCTGCTTGAGCTCTTGTATCATGTTGCCTCCATCAGACCGGCACTGGCCATCCGCGCTTTCACCCAATCGCGCGCCTTTGCCACTTCTAGCACGGGGTTCTCCGCCGTTTCACTCCACATTTCAATCAGGTATGGCCCGCAATACCCACTCTGCTTGAGCGTCTCGAAACAGCGTTCGAAATCAACAACCCCTTCACCGAAGGGGACATTTTTAAAGATACCCGGCCGGGTATCTTTCACATGCACCGCCACGATATGCCCAACACCCGCCTGCAGTTCCATCTGTACGTCATTATCCCACGCCGACAAATTGCCAATGTCAGGATAGAGCTGGAACCACGGATTATTGAGGTAGTGGGCATAGCCCAGCGCCTTACTGATCGAATTCATCAACGGATAATCCATGATCTCCATCGCCAGTGTGACCTGTGCGCGACTCGCCATCTCGACACTCTCTTTCAGCCCATCACGAAACCGACGGCGCGTTTCGTTATTGGCCTGCTGGTAATAGACGTCGTAACCCGCCAGTTGAATAACGCGAATACCGATATCCTGCGCAAACCGAATCGCTTTACGCATAATCTCAAGCCCCTGCTCGCGTACCGCATCATCTTCACTACCCAGCGGGAAACGACGGTGGGCGCTCAGGCACATAGAGGGGACACGCACACCGGTTTCGGCAATAGCGGTGACCAGCGTAAGACGCTGTTCGCGACTCCAGTCAAGCCGCGACAGGCGCGCGTCGGTTTCATCAACCGACATTTCGACAAAGTCAAAACCCAACTCCTTTGCCAGGCGTAGGCGCGCCAGCCAACACTCCCCGGCAGGGAGCGCTTTTTCATAGATGCCAAGTGGGATCTGTTTTGACAACATGTCCGCTCCTTATCCCCACAGTTGGGCAATGGAACGTTTGAACTGACGCGCAGCCTCCACCGGAGAGGCGGCGTCGCGGATGCTGCGACCAGCAATAAAGACATGAATCGGAATCCCCTGGAACAGCGGCAGGTCTTCCAGCGCCAGCCCCCCGGTAACGGTGACCTTGAAGCCCATATCAGACAGACGTTTGATGGCACTGATATCCGCCTCCCCCCATGCCACACCGGCCGCCTGCGCATCGCGGCTGCGGTGATATACCACCTGCCCAATACCCGCTTCGCGCCACTCTTGTGCTTGTTCCCACGTCCAATAGCCAGTCAGTTCAATCTGTACGTCGCCGTTAAACTCGTGCGCCACTTCCAGCGCACCTTTGGCAGTATTGATATCTGCACAGCAAATCACAGTGACCCAGTCGGCATTGGCTTCAAAGCACATACGCGACAGGATTTTTCCCGCATCGGCAATTTTGGCATCCGCCAGCACAATTTTATGTGGATAGAGCGCCTTCAGATCACGTACGGCGCGTACGCCTTCAGCAACACAAAGGATGGTGCCGACCTCAATAATATCCACCTCTTCGGCAATCAGCCGCGTCGTTTCATACGCAGAAGCCATTGATTGGTTATCCAGCGCAACCTGCAACATAGGTAATGACATTTTATTGTTCCTTTAAACAGCCGCCGCAGTGGCGTTATCAATTAAATCCAGCACTTCCTGCGCGGTGCGGCAGGCGCGTAAACGGTCAAAATTGGCTTCATCATCAAACAGGTTAACGATCTGCATGATGCCGACTTCCTGATGCGTATTAGCATCAACCGCCGCCATTGTGATCAGGATGTCGACCGGGTCATTATCTTCATGGTTGAACACTAACGGTGTTTTCAGCGTGACCAACGCAAAACCGGTTTTTTTAACCCCCTCTTCAGGGCGCCCATGCGGCATAGCCAGCCCAGGGGCAATCACAAAATAAGGACCGTGCTGTGCAACCCCGTCGAGAATAGCCTGGTAGTAGCGTGGCTCGACCACATCAGCCTTAACCAGCAGATCCACGCCCAGCTTTACCGCGTCCTGCCAGTTACTGGCGTCAGCCTGTAAAAGGATGGCGTTATTGTCCGCCAGCGAATCTCGTAGTTTCATATTCCGTGTCCTTACTTCACGTCCTGCGGAAAGTGTTCTTTAATCACTTCCAGCAGTTTTGGACCAAAATCAGCGGGAGACAGCATGTTGCGCACCCCTACAACATACTTATTGCCAGAAACGGTAATTTCGCCGGCGATGTGGGTAGAGGCGATGATGATGTCCGCGCCGCTCAGTTCACTTTTGTACTCACCCACTGCACAGCTATTCACCGTGTGGTCAATATTTGACTGAGTTAAAAACTGATCCACCTTCATTTTCATGATCATGGAACTGCCCTGTCCGTTGCCACATACAGCCAGAATACGTACGGTCATAATCGGAACTCCTTATTAAGCAGACTGTTCTGCCAGTTGTTTTTCTGCGTCTTCCTCAGCGCGCAACGTGCGTCCTGCGAAAAACATATAAGCCAGTGCAATCAGAATAATGACGGCCATAAAAATCAGTCCGATAGAGGCAAACCCTTGCATCATAGGTGGAGCCAGAATCGACCAGTCAGCCATTCCCATCCAGGCGCTCATACCGGTGAGTTTTACCGCCCAGACACAGCCAAATATTTCGATCATGCCCATCACCAGACAAATCTTGAGCGCCGCTCGCCAGCCGCCAAAATGGTTAGCAAATACGCCGATAGTGGCGTTAGAGAAGAACATTGGAATAAAGCCGGGAATAATCAGAATGGAAGAGCCGAGGCCTACCAGAATGCCAACAGCAATCAGTTGACCAATGGTGCCCCACATAAAACCCCAGACCACAGCGTTTGGGGCAAAGCTGTATATCGCCGCACAGTCAATCGCCAGTACTGCCCCAGGAATCAAACGTTGAGAAATACCGTTGAACGCTTCTGAAAGTTCAGCAACGAACATACGCACACCCTGGGTGATGATGAAAATGGCAACAGCGAACGAGAAACCAGTTTGCAGGATATACACCGTCCAGTGCGTTTTTCCCGCCATCGCCTGGACCACATCAATACCAAAAGAGAGCAGAATTGCACCGAAGAAAAGAGTCATCACGATCGCGGTTGAAACGATGTTGTCATGGAAGATATTCAGCCAGCCCGGCAGTTTAAGGTCTTCGACACTCTCTTCTTTCTTACCGAGATAGGGGGCAATTTTGTAAGCAATCCAGGAGGCGAACTGCTGCTGGTGACCAATGGAGAAGCCACAGCCATCGGTCACTTCTTGCGTCGGCTTATACATCATATTGGAGGTAATACCCCAATAGAGCGACACCAGTACCGCCGTACAGATAATGGTGGTCCACATCGGGTAACCAAAGATATACAGAGAAACCGCAATCAGCCCTGCCTGTTGGAACATGATGTGTCCGGTCAACATGATGGTGCGGATACCGGTAATACGTCGAAGAAGTACGTAACAAATATTCAGCGCCAGCGCTAACAGCACCGCATACCCCACCCAGCTATAGGCATCCCCCATGCGTTCAATGGTTGCCATCATTGAGGCATAGGTATCTGAAATTGCCCCATTGATGCCATAGACCTCAGACATCTTAGCCACTACCGGTTTGAACGTGCTGGTCAGGATGCCGGACCCTGCCTGCAGCAACATAAAGCCGATGATCGTTTTGATCGTGCCTTTGATAATGACGCTGACACTTTTACGCAGCAAGATGTAGCCGAGACAGGTCACAATCCCCAGCAGCAGTGGGGCGTTAGTCATAACCTGATTAAAAAAGACGGTAAAGATGTTGTAGAGGATCTCCATAACGATCTCCAGTAGACGAAGTTGCTGAACATTCATTACAGATGCCCAGGATGTTGTGCCCCCACTCTAGTTTTCAAAAGTAATCACAACAAGATTGAATTTGATTAAATGTGATGCAGTACGCAAATAATTCTCTCACTGTAAGAAAGGTCTTGTTCGCTATTCAGCAGTAAAAAAATAACTTCTGATAAAACAAATAAATACAATTAAACACTGATACAAAAACAACTTATAACCCTGTGAATTCTCCCCATTCCTTGCGGTGACATAAAAAATCAGCACATTGCCTTCTTGATAAAATGATGTCAGTATCAATCAAATTAAATCACGTTATGATTCGATATGAATAAACATGAGGGTAAATGCGATGAGTAAAGTAAAAAGCATCACGCGTGAATCATGGATCCTGAACACATTCCCGGAATGGGGAAGTTGGCTAAATGAAGAGATCGAGCAGGAACAGGTTGCACCGGGCACCTTTGCGATGTGGTGGCTTGGCTGTACTGGAATTTGGCTGAAGTCGGAAGGCGGGACGAACGTCTGCGTCGATTTCTGGTGCGGCACCGGTAAACAAAGCCACGGCAATCCACTGATGAAAACCGGCCACCAAATGCAGCGCATGGCGGGTGTAAAGAAACTACAACCCAATCTGCGCACGACGCCGTTTGTCCTTGATCCGTTTGCTATTCGTCAGATCGATGCGGTTCTTGCTACGCACGATCATAACGATCACATTGATGTGAATGTCGCCGCTGCCATCATGCAGAACTGTGCTGACAATGTCCCGTTTATTGGACCACAAACCTGTGTCGATCTGTGGATAGGTTGGGGCGTACCACAAGAGCGCTGTATTGTGGTAAAACCAGGTGATGTTGTTAAGATAAAAGATATTGAAATTCATGCGTTTGACGCGTTCGACCGTACTGCGTTAATCACCCTGCCAGCCGACCAAAAAGCCGCAGGCGTTCTGCCAGATGGTATGGATGCACGCGCAGTCAACTATCTGTTCAAGACTCCGGGCGGCACGTTGTACCACAGTGGCGACTCCCACTACTCAAACTACTACGCCAAGCACGGAAATGAGTATCAGATCGACGTCGCACTCGGCTCCTACGGTGAAAACCCACGTGGGATTACGGACAAGATGACCAGTTCCGACATACTGCGTATGGCGGAATCCTTGAATACAAAAGTGGTGATCCCTTTCCATCATGATATTTGGTCAAACTTCCAGGCTGATCCACAGGAGATCCGCGTCCTGTGGGACATGAAAAAAGACCGCCTGAAGTATAATTTCAAACCGTTTATCTGGCAGGTCGGCGGCAAGTTCACCTGGCCACTGGATAAAGATAACTTCGAATATCACTATCCACGCGGCTTTGATGACTGCTTTACGATTGAGCCGGATTTACCGTTTAAATCCTTCCTGTAATCCATACAAAATGCCGGTTTCTCCCGGCATTTTTTCCCATTTACTTAGTATTTCCAGGCTATTTCAAATATCATCTTTTCAAATCAATTTGTATCGGAATAGCTCATGACTGAAGCACAAAGACATCAAATATTGCTGGATATGCTGGCGCAATTGGGCTTTGTTACCGTTGAGAACGTAATTGAGCGCCTGGGGATTTCACCGGCCACAGCACGCAGGGATATCAACAAGCTCGACGAAAGCGGCAAACTCAAGAAAGTCCGTAACGGCGCAGAAGCAATCACCCAGCAGCGCCCACGCTGGACACCGATGAATCTGCACCAGGCACAGAATCACGATGAAAAAGTTCGCATTGCCAAAGCGGCATCCCAGTTAGTGAATGCAGGCGAAAGCGTGGTGATCAACTGCGGATCAACCGCCTTCCTGCTCGGACGCGAAATGTGCGGCAAACCCGTGCAGATCATCACCAATTATCTGCCACTGGCAAACTATCTGATCGACCAGGAGCATGAAAGCGTGATCATCATGGGAGGGCAATACAACAAGAGCCAATCCATCACACTTAGCCCACAGGGCAGCGAAAATAGCCTGTATGCCGGACACTGGATGTTTACGAGTGGTAAAGGGCTGACCGCTGATGGACTGTATAAAACCGATATGCTGACGGCAATGGCCGAGCAAAAGATGCTCAACGTGGTCGGCAAACTGGTGGTGCTGGTCGATAGCAGTAAAGTTGGAGAACGTGCGGGAATGTTGTTCAGCCGTGCCGATCAAATCGATATGCTGATTACCGGCAAAAATGCTAACCCTGAGATCCTGGAACAACTTGAAGCTCAGGGCGTGAACATTTTACGGGTTTAGAGGTGCTGGCGGAAAAACGATACTGTCGCAGCGAGCGCTTCTGGCGTGATGCGGTGTCGGACTCCCGCTTCCCACAGGCAGGTTAGATTGTTATCCAGACCTGCCTGAATTAACGCCTGCTGCAAACGGAACGTTTCCACAGCCGGAACCACATCGTCATCCTGGCCATGCCACAACAGTAATGGTCTGTCGGCCAGACGTTGCAACTGATGTGTAACATCCCACTCGGCCAGTGGGGCGATAATCTTATCAAATTCCGCCTGCTGTTCTGGCGTCTGAACCACTACGGGGGGGAAAAGCGTTTGTGCAAGCCGGGTAAAATACCCCGAACCCATCAGGCTCGCTGCACATTTTACGTCAGGATGACGCGCCATAATGCCCAGAGCCGTCATTGCCCCCATTGAGGCTCCCCCGACGGCAAGACGTTCATCTGATAGCCAATTTTCTGCCACCAGCGCCGCACGTAACGTCGCAAACTCCTGCATATTTTGCTGCAAAATCTGCCAGAAGCGATACATTCTCCCCTGCGCATCGCGAGTGAAGCGGGCACCATGATCGGGCGCATCTGGCATCACGACCCGGAATCCGGCCTGTGCCAGAGCAACGGCAAAATAGCTGTAGACCAGACCAGAAGAGGTAAACCCGTGATAGAAGATAATACAAGGGAGTGAACATTCGCGTTTACCCGCAGGAACGGCGTGCAAGACAGGGATACCAGCCAGCTGGCATGTTTCAATTTCTATCATTTGTCGCCTCTTTTTTTCTGGTATGCCATGGAGAAATACTTAACGCAAGTGAATGTGTTCAGCAATGATTCATAATGTTGAGAACTGGGTTACGCTTTCGCAACATTTTCATTCGAAAATCGCGTGAGAGATAACAATTCGGGAACATTCCCCTAAAGGGAATTTAATAAGGCACTACACTATGGCTATCAGGAAACGAGATAGAGTTATGCGTCGGTTTGCCTCTTTGTTGCTGGTGACGTTTTTAAGCGCCTGTAGCGTATTACAGGGTACACCACAACCTGCACCGCCCGTAGCCGACCACCCGCAAGAAATCCGCCGCGACCAGAGCAACGGGTTGCAGCGAATAGGGACAGTCAATGCGCTGGTAAGAGGCTCTCCAGATGATGCGCTGGCAGAGATCCGTGCCAAAGCCGTCGCGGCTAAAGCTGATTATTACGTTGTCTTATTAGTTGATGAGACCGTAGTGACAGGCCAATGGTATTCACAAGCTATTTTGTATCGTAAATAACATTGGGTTGAAATTTAGTCAGCTTTACATTGCTTTGCGCCCCTATGCGTTTACCTGTGCACAATAAACCAACAGCAGGGAGCTTGAGGTTTATTATCGCGATGGAATGCCCTGCCATGTGTAGGGGTACGAATAATGGAGCTGACGATGAAACAATCACTTGCCTTATCCTCACTGCTGCTTTCTGCCGGACTGGTCGGTACAACGGCGCAGTCTGCCGAGTTCGCCAGTGCTGACTGCGTAACAGGCCTGAACGAAATTGGCCTGATATCGGTCAGTAACATTGCAGGAAACCCGCAGGACGTAGAACGCGTTGTGGCGTTAAAAGCGGATGAACAAGGTGCCTCATGGTACCGGATTATTCAGATGTATGAAGAACAGCAGCCAGATAACTGGCGCGTACAGGCCATACTTTATGCATAACAAATTGCCGGATGGCGTAAACGTATCCTGCCGGTATTGAACGTAGGCAGAATACGACGCGACAGCATCGCCATCTGGCATAGTCTTACCGTATTCCTCCCGTCGCCCGCAGTAGCAAATCACTCTGCACCTGTGCAGACAACTGTTTTACACCACGCGTATCCAACATCATCTGACACCAGGCCTGCGCGACTGGCGGAGAGGCATAACGCAGTACCTGCGCGCCACACCCGAGCAGAAAAAGCTGCTGCGTAATCTCCCTCGCCAACGCCTCACTGGGCTTACGCAGGTGTTGCTGCAACTGACGCACCATCCGATCGTAATGACGATCTTGCCCTTTTACTTCGGCAAAAGCCTCACTGAGCATATCGTACATGCCGGGTTGTTTCGTCAGTACCCGCAATACATCAAGACACATGATGTTGCCGGAGCCTTCCCAGATACTGTTTACCGGCATTTCACGGTACAAACGCGGCAACTCACTCTCCTCGCAATAGCCAATTCCGCCCAGCACTTCCATCGCCTCGGCAACAAACGGCATGCCATTTTTGCAGATGGCAAATTTCGCTGCGGGTGTGAATAATCTGGCCCACAGGGCTTCTTTCGCATCGGTGCGGCGATCCCAGGCTCGCGCCAGCCGAAACAATAATGCGGTCTGCCCTTCCAACTGCAATGCCATTCGGCTTAGTACCTGACGCATCATCGGTTGTTCGATCAAAGGTTTACCAAATACCTGCCGCTGATGTGCATGATAAATCGCCACGGAAAAAGCACGTCGCATCATGCTGTGACTACCCAGCGCGCAGTCGAAACGCGTCATACCGCCCATTTTCAGGATGTGGCGAATACCTTCCCCTTCCTCGCCCAGCAGCCAGCCGATAGCATCCTGAAACTCGACCTCGCAACTGGCATTAGAACGGTTACCGAGCTTATCTTTCAGGCGTTCAAGGCGGATGGCGTTGCGTCGACCATCAGGTAAGAATCGCGGTACAAAGAAGCAGGATAAGCCCCCCCTTGTCTGCGCCAGTACCAAATGCGCATCGCTTTGCGGCACGGAGAAAAACCATTTATGTCCCACCAGGCGATATGAGCCATCTGCAAGACGTTCAGCCTGAGTGGTATTGCTCAGCACATCTGAACCCCCTTGCTTCTCCGTCATTCCCATACCAATCAGCACCCCACGCTTTTGTCCACCGGGCAGCAAATGTGAGTCATAGCGATCGCTGCGCAGAGGGGTAAACCAATCATGAAATTGTGAAGGTAGCATCTGCAGTAACAGCGGCGTGGCGGCAAAGGTCATGGTTATCGGGCACAAGGTGCCCGCCTCCACCTGCGCATGCAGCATAAAACGTGCAGCCCGGGCAACAAACGTGCCCTGCCTGGCCTCCTCTTCCCAGGCCAGGTTATGCACGCGGTTTGCGCACAATCCCTGCATCAGTAAATGCCACGCGGGATGAAACCGCACATCATCCAGTCGTTGCCCTTGCGGATCGTAACGCAATAATTCGGGGGGAAAGGCATTGGCCAGGCGGCCCAACTCAAGCGATTCCGCGGTCCCTAATT
This sequence comes from Citrobacter sp. Igbk 14, assembly GCF_028069825.1. Taxonomy (NCBI): domain Bacteria; kingdom Pseudomonadati; phylum Pseudomonadota; class Gammaproteobacteria; order Enterobacterales; family Enterobacteriaceae; genus Citrobacter; species Citrobacter sp. Igbk 14. The sequence goes on along the minus strand of NZ_JANEWM010000003.1, from coordinate 48,764 downwards.
GCTGGCCAATACTGGCGAGAAGATCGCTGTCCCAGCCCGCGCCTTCGCGAGCAACGGCTTCACACAGTGCGCCATCGGACAGGTATAAGTTGCTGTTATTGAGCGGTACAGGTTGGTTAAAAACGGTATGCGTTTGCCAGTGCATTGTGTCTCCCTCCGTCAATGGCCGTCGCCATAAGTATGGTCAGTCAGAGAAGAGGATGCCTGGGATAAAGGTCACAAAAAAGCCATCCCGAAGGATGGCTTAAGAGAAGAGGGAATCAATTACCCGCGCTGACGGACGGCTTCAAACAAGCAAATTCCCGTCGCGACAGAGACGTTAAGCGATGAAACGCTCCCAGCCATTGGGATGCTGATCAGTTCATCACAATGTTCACGGGTCAGGCGACGCATACCTTCGCCCTCTGCGCCCATTACCAGTGCCAGACGCCCGGTCATTTTGCTCTGATACAGCGTATGGTCAGCTTCGCCCGCGGTACCAACAATCCAGATGTTCTCTTCCTGCAACATACGCATGGTGCGCGCCAGGTTGGTCACGCGGATCAGCGGTACGCTTTCTGCCGCGCCACAGGCAACTTTTTTCGCCGTCGCATTCAATTGTGCAGAACGATCTTTCGGCACGATCACCGCATGTACACCGGCAGCGTCTGCGCTACGCAGGCATGCGCCCAGGTTATGCGGATCGGTGACGCCATCGAGGATCAAAAAGAACGGCTGGTCAAGTTCCGAAATCAGATCCGGAAGATCGTTTTCCTGATACTGACGACCCGGCTTCACGCGCGCAATAATCCCCTGATGAACCGCACCCTCACTTTTCTCATCCAGGAACTGGCGGTTAGCTAACTGGATGACAACACCCTGTGCTTCCAGTGCATGGATCAGCGGCAGCAGACGTTTATCTTCGCGACCTTTGAGAATAAAGACGTCCTGAAAGCGCTCAGGCGCACGCTCCAACAGAGCCTGCACCGCATGGATGCCGTAAATCATTTCACTCATGAATGTACTCGTTAATAGTTTAGGTGTAACGCCGGGCGGCACGCTGGCCACCCGGCTTACGGTTTATGGCTTATTCCGTGACTTTCTTTTTCGCCGCGCGTTTGGCTTTGGTGGCGGCAGCGATTTTAAGCGTTTTCGCCGAAGGCTTTTTCGCTTTTTTGTCGCCTTTTTTCTCAGCCGCTTTTTTATCCGCCTGAGGTTTGGCTCTGCCTTTTTTCTCACCGCGGAAAGCACTGTCCGGCTCGAAATTCACCTTTTTGCCCATCTGGCGACGTTTACCGGTATTCTTACCTGCATCGCCTTTTTTGGCTTTTTCGCGCGCGGTTTTACCCTCATTGCGCGGAGCACGTTCGCTGGAAATCAGACTAAAGTCGATTTTGCGCTCGTCCATATTGACGGCTTCCACACGGACTTCCACACGATCGCCAAGACGATACATCTGACCGCTGGATTCGCCTGTCAGGCGTTGCCCTACCTGGTCAAAACGATAGTAGTCGTTATCCAGCGAGGAGACATGCACCAGACCGTCGATAAACAGCTCATCAAGACGAACAAAGAAGCCAAAACCCGTCACGCTGGCAATAACGCCCTTAAAGACATTACCGACCTGATCCAGCATAAAATCGCACTTCAGCCAATCAGAAACATCGCGCGTGGCTTCGTCAGCACGGCGCTCTGCCATCGAACAGTGCTGGCCCAGTTGCAGCATCTCTTCCATCGAATAATGGTAGCCCCCCGTCTCCGTGGTGTTACCTTTATGACCCTGCTCCTGCGCCAGCAGATATTTGATAGCACGGTGCAACGAGAGGTCCGGGTAACGACGAATCGGTGAGGTGAAGTGCGCATAAGATTGCAGCGCCAGACCAAAGTGACCACGGTTTTCCGGATCGTAAATGGCCTGTTTCATGGAGCGCAGCAACATAGTTTGCAGCATTTCTGCGTCAGGTCGGTCAGCAATCGACTCCAGCAGTTCAGCATAATCACGCGGCTCTGGTTTGTTACCGCCAGGCAGCTCCAGTCCCAGCTCGGCCAGTACCGAGCGGAAAGAATTAATCGCTTCGGTCGTTGGCTTATCGTGAATACGGAACAGTGCAGGCTCTTTGGCTTTCTCAACGAATCGCGCCGCTGAGATATTCGCCATGATCATGCACTCTTCAATCAGTTTGTGCGCGTCATTACGCTGCGTCTGTTCAATACGCTCGATACGGCGTTCAGCATTGAAGATAAACTTCGCTTCTTCACTTTCAAACGAGATACCGCCGCGCTCTTCACGCGCTTTATCCAGCACTTTGTAGAGGTTATGCAGCTCTTCAATATGTTTCACCAACGGCGCGTACTGCTCACGCAGTTCCTGATCGCCCTGCAGCATATGCCAGACTTTGGTGTAGGTCAGACGAGCATGGGAGCTCATTACCGCTTCGTAGAATTTAAAGCCGGTTAAACGACCTTTTGACGAAATGGTCATTTCGCACACCATACACAACCTGTCCACCTGCGGGTTGAGCGAACACAATCCGTTGGAAAGTACTTCCGGCAGCATCGGTACAACCTGCGACGGGAAGTACACGGATGTACCGCGGCTACGGGCTTCCTGGTCCAGCGGGGTCGGTGGGCGAACGTAATAACTTACGTCAGCAATCGCCACCCACAAACGCCAGCCGCCGCCACGCTTTTTCTCGCAATAGACGGCATCATCGAAATCACGCGCATCTTCACCATCGATTGTAACCAGCGGCAAATCACGCAAATCAACACGCCCGACTTTCGCTTCTTCCGGTACTTCTTCTTTCAGACCGGCGACCTGTTTCTCTACGGCCTGCGGCCAAATATAGGGAATTTCATGAGTACGCAGGGCCATATCAACGGCCATGCTGGTGCCCATATTATCGCCCAGCACTTCGACAATTTTACCCACCGCTTTGGTACGACGAGTCGGGCGCTGAGTGAGTTCAACCACCACCACAAAGCCCATACGGGCACCCATCACCTCTTCAGGCGGGATCAGGATGTCAAAACTCAGTCGGCTATCGTCCGGTACGACAAATCCCACACCAGCGTCAGTAAAGTAGCGACCAACAATCTGGCTAGTTTTCGGTACCAGCACGCGCACGATACGTGCTTCGCGGCGGCCTTTACGATCCGCACCCAGCGGTTGTGCCAGTACCTGATCGCCATGAATGCAGGTTTTCATCTGCTCGCTGGACAGGTACAAATCATCTTTGCGTCCTTCGACGCGCAAGAAACCGTAGCCATCACGATGGCCAATAACGGTGCCTTTTAGCAGGTCAAGACGCTCCGGCAGCGCGTAGCACTGACGACGGGTAAAGACCAGTTGCCCGTCACGCTCCATCGCGCGCAGGCGGCGACGCAGCGCTTCCAGCTGCTCTTCACCTTCAATATTGAGTTCAGCGGCCAGCTCATCGCGGTTGGCCGGTTTTTCACGTTTAGTTAAATGTTCGAGGATAAATTCCCGGCTCGGGATAGGGTTCGCGTATTTTTCAGCTTCGCGCTCCTGGAAAGGATCTTGTGACATCGAGGTTCCTCCATTGTCAGCTCTGATGAAGATTTTCGTCACTCCACCAGCAATAATTTATAAAGCGGTTGATTCTCTTCAACCAAATCAGCAAGTGTGTAGTTGTCCAGTTCCGTGAGAAAACTTTGCACTGCCTTAGAAAGCGCCTGCTTGAGTCGGCAGGCAGGGGTAATGTGGCAAAACTCGCTGCTACAGTTAACCAGCGATAAGGGTTCCAGCTCGCGAACCACATCACCAATTCCAATAGCCTTAGCCGGTTTGCCCAGGCGGATGCCGCCATTTTTTCCACGAATAGCAGTAACGAAGCCCGCCCGGCTAAGTTGATTGATTATTTTGACCATATGATTACGGGACACGCCGTAGACTTCTGTCACCTCAGAAATACTGGTCATACGTCCTTCGGGTAGCGACGCCATGTAGATTAGCGCACGTAATCCGTAATCGGTGAAACTTGTTAACTGCACATCAACCTCAGGAAAAGGGATAAAACGGATAAGCCTGGTAGTATTATTTATATTGATGATAAACCAGCCACCAGCCAGGTCGCTAATTTATTTCAGTTCGGGAAGGAAAAAAGCGAGGAATTCACTCTTTGTTAAGCCGGATGGCGGTGAAAAGCGCCTGATCCGGCCTACAAAATAACACATGTAGGCCTGATATGCGCAGCGCCAGCGGCACTGCGCCAAACATGATTATGCGTCGAACGGGTCGCGCAGGATCATGGTTTCAGTACGGTCTGGGCCAGTTGAGATAATATCAATCGGCACACCGGTCAGTTCTTCAATACGCTTGATGTAGTTCAGTGCTGCCTGCGGCAGACCACTACGTTCCTTCACACCAAAGGTGGATTCAGACCAGCCAGGCATGGTTTCGTAAATCGGCTCAATACCTTTCCAGTCGTCTGCTGCCAACGGAGTAGTCGTGACTTCGCGGCCATCCGGCATACGGTAAGCAACACAGATTTTCACCTCTTTCAAACCGTCCAGTACGTCCAGTTTGGTCAGGCAGAAGCCAGACAGGGAGTTAATCTGTACCGCACGGCGCACAGCGACGGAGTCCAGCCAGCCGGTACGACGACGGCGACCCGTCGTTGCGCCATACTCGTTACCTTGTTTGCACAGGAACTCGCCGACATCATCAAACAATTCAGTCGGGAACGGACCTGCACCTACACGGGTGGAGTATGCTTTGATGATACCCAGAACGTAGTCCACATAACGCGGACCCAGGCCGGAGCCGGTCGCCACGCCACCCGCAGTGGTGTTGGAGGACGTTACGTACGGATAGGTACCGTGGTCGATATCCAGCAGAGTACCCTGCGCACCTTCAAACATGACGAAATCGCCACGCTTACGCGCCTGATCCAGCAGATCGGAAACATCAACAACCATAGACGTCAGGATGTCGGCAATCGCCATCACATCATCCAGCACTTTCTGGTAGTCAACTGCTTCAACTTTGTAGAAATTCACCAACTGGAAGTTGTGATATTCCATCACTTCTTTCAGTTTTTCAGCGAAAGTTGCTTTATCAAACAGATCGCCAACGCGCAGACCGCGACGAGCCACTTTATCTTCATAAGCCGGGCCGATACCACGACCGGTGGTACCGATCGCTTTCTCACCGCGCGCTTTCTCACGAGCGTTATCTAACGCAACATGATAATCAAGGATCAGCGGACACGCTTCAGACAGCAGCAGGCGCTCACGAACCGGGATACCACGATCTTCCAGCCCTTTCATCTCTTTCATCAGCGCGGACGGAGACAGAACAACACCGTTACCGATGATGCTGGTTACATTCTCGCGAAGAATACCTGATGGAATAAGATGGAGGACGGTTTTTTCACCGTTGATTACGAGAGTATGGCCTGCGTTGTGACCGCCCTGGTAGCGCACAACATATTTAGCCCGTTCAGTCAGAAGATCGACGATCTTCCCTTTACCTTCGTCACCCCATTGGGTGCCCAGTACGACGACGTTGTTACCCATTTTTCAAAATCACCGTTTGCTTAAAAATGGATTCTACCACCGCTTTTTCAGATATACAGCACTTTTTGCATCCAAAAATCTGCAAATTAGTCTACTTATTGATCAGCCAATCGTTTTCCTCAACATGTAGTAGACGACAACGCCCGCGACCACAAGACCTCCACCAAAACGACGCAAAATATTTTCAGGAAGTTGTGCCATCGCCGAGATCATTTTCTTCCAGGCGCGGGGATACAGCATAGGACCCAAGCCTTCCAGCACCAAAACCAGCGCGAGCGCCAGCAAAATTGTTGAATTCATCCGTCGTCCTTATATAAAAAAGAAAACCACCGTATCCCTGGGGATACCGGTGGTTTTGCTGGTCTAAAACCGCTGGAACTATTTTAGCGTGTTGCGCTATTCGGCGTCTTCATGTAACGGAAGAAATCGCTGTCCGGGCTCATGACCATGACATCCTGGTTTCCTTCGAAGCTCTTCTCGTAAGCGCGCAGGCTACGGATGAAGGCATAGAAGTCAGGATCCTGACTGAACGCATCGGCAAACAATTTAGCGGCTTCTGCATCGCCTTCACCGCGCATAATGCGGCCCTGACGCTCAGACTCTGCCAGCGTTTTAGTGACTTCATAGTCCGCTGTTGCACGCAGTTTTTCCGCTTCTTCCTGACCCTGTGAACGATGGCGACGTGCTACCGCTTCACGCTCAGCGCGCATACGGTTGTAAATAGCCTCGGACACTTCAGCTGGCAGGTTGATTTGCTTGATACGCACATCGACCACTTCGATACCCAGTGCCGCCATACTGTTCGGGTTGATGACCGGGACTTTACCGTTCGTTTCAGCCTGCACACGTTCAGCCGCTTCGGCAATCGCGCTATCCGCCGCCGGAGTCGCGACTTCATCTTCTGTGCCAGCAGAACCGGAGTTCAACGCATCACGGACTTCCAGAGTCAAACGACCGCGGGAATCAGTAACGATATCTTTCACGTCCAGGCGACCGATTTCAGAACGCAGACGGTCAGAGAACTTACGTTTCAACAGCACTTCTGCCTGAGAAACATCGCCACCGCCCGTTGCCAGGTAGTAGCGGCTAAAGTCACTGATGCGCCACTTGATGTAGGAGTCAACGATCAGGTCTTTCTTCTCTTTGGTCACAAAGCGATCGGCCTGGTTGTCCATGGTCTGAATACGCGCATCCAGCATCTTAACGGATTCAATAAACGGAATCTTGAAGTGCAGGCCTGGTGCAACGACCAGCGGCTTGTTGTCATCGTCACGCAGAACTTTACCAAAGCGCAGGGTAATACCGCGCTCGCCTTCTTTGACCACAAAGACAGACATGAACAGAACTACCAGAACGATGATAATAATCGCAATAACTGACTTACGCATCGTTATTCCCCCTGACGCTGGTAGTCGTTACGCTGCGCATTCGCGCGGCGTTGGTCCATAATATCGCCCTGACTGGTGGACGAGGTGTTGCTTGCTCCAGTGCTGGAAGACGTTGCCGGTGGCAGACGCAGCAGATTTGAACTGCTGTCAGTCTTAGCTGCTGGCGCAGTACCGCCTTTCAGCATCTGATCCAACGGTAGAACCATCAGATTACTGCCCTTATCGTTAACCAGTACTTTACGGGTATGGCTCAGCACTTTTTCCATGGTTTCGATATACAGACGCTCGCGAGTAATCTGCGGTGCGGCTTTATATTCCGGCAGAATTTTTGCGAAGCGAGCCACTTCACCCTGTGCTTCCAGGATGGTCTGGGTCTTATACGCACGTGCTTCTTCCAGAATACGCTGCGCCTGACCGTTTGCACGAGGCTGAACTTCGTTGGTATACGCTTCTGCTTCACGGATGTACTGCTGCTCGTTTTCACGCGCTGCGATAGCATCATCAAACGCCGCTTTTACCTCTTCCGGCGGACGTGCAGCCTGGAAGTTGACGTCCAGCAGGGTGATACCCATATTGTACGGACGAATGGTTTCTTCCAGTTCACGCTGGGTATCGCTACGAATAACGGTACGCCCTTCGGTCAGGATACGATCCATGGTGTATTTACCGATGACCCCACGCAGGGCGCTGTCAGTTGCCTGACGCAGACTGTCATCCGCGCTGGTTACGCTGAACAGGTAACGCTGCGGATCGGTCACACGGTACTGCACGTTCATTTCAACGCGCACGACGTTTTCGTCTGATGTCAGCATCACGCCGGATGCGGCAAGTTCACGCACAGCTTCAACGTTGACCGGAGTCACTTCGTCGATAAAGGTCGGTTTCCAGTTCAGACCCGGCTCAACCAGATGGCTGAATTTACCGAAGCGTGTCACCACGCCACGTTCCGCTTCTTTAATGGTGTAGAAACCGCTAGCCGCCCAGATAATGACGATAGCTGCCGCTGCGATAGTAAAGACTCGGCCGCCCAGTTGCGGACGCGGGCCTTGTGATGAACTACCACCGCCAGAGCCAGTACCTTTACCGCCACCCAAACCACCGAGTTTTTTACTCAGTTTGCGGAAGATATCATCCAGATCGGGAGGTCCCTGATCGCGACCACCTTTGTTTCCATTTCCCTCAGGGTTGCCGCCAGGTTTGCTGCTTCCCCAGGGGTCGCGGTCTTGTCCGTTATTACCGGGCTGATTCCACGCCATTTTTGTGCTCCATATTTGTTATGCGATGCTATACCTGCGTCTTTTGCGCTGCAGATGCGTTGGCTACGTCTTTCAACCCCAGTCACATAGTTGACTATGTGCCTGGAGATTTCAGGACTTGCCGCCTTCCTGCCGCATAAAATCCACGAGGAATAGAGGCGAAAAAATCTTCAGGCCATATCCGTCAGGTCAGACAACATAGTCTTCCAGTGCCGGTTCTTGTTTACAGAGGCGACGCCAGTCTACGATCGGCATACGTACTTGCAGACCTACGCTACCGTCTTCCTCCATCCACTCTTTCTCTATTGCCTGAAGTTGGTAAAACCGGCTTCTCAGTCGCCCTTCCTGCGGCGGCAGACGCAACGTATGTTGCGCAACCTCACCGGAAAGTCGCTCTGTCAAAGCCTGAAAAAGCTGTGGTATGCCAATTCCCGTTTGCGCTGAGACCCACACGCGAATGGGTTTATTCTCTTCATCTCTGTCGATACGCGGTTCAAAATCATCCAGCATATCGATCTTATTCATTACCAGCAGCGTCGGGATTTCATTTGCATCGATCTCTTCAAGAACCGTGTCGACGGCCTCAATGTTTTCCTGCACACGAAAATCTGCCGCATCAATAACGTGCAACAGCAAGGTCGCCTGACGAGTCTCCTGCAAAGTGGCCTTAAACGCCGCCACCAGGTCGTGCGGCAAATGACGGATAAACCCTACAGTATCCGCCAGCACGGTTTCACCGACATCCGCAACGTCTATTCGGCGCAGCGTCGGATCCAGGGTCGCGAACAGTTGATCCGCTGCGTAGACCCGAGCTTCGGTTATCTGGTTGAACAGGGTGGATTTTCCGGCGTTGGTATATCCCACCAGTGATACGGTTGGGACATCCGCTTTCTTGCGCGACTGCCGCCCCTGCTCACGTTGCTTTTCAACTTTTTCCAGGCGCGACTGTATTTGCAAAATGCGATTACGCAGCAAACGACGGTCAGTTTCGAGCTGGGTTTCACCCGGACCACGCAAACCAATCCCGCCTTTTTGCCTTTCAAGGTGAGTCCAGCCACGGACCAGGCGTGTAGCCATATGGCGCAACTGCGCCAGCTCAACCTGCAACTTACCCTCATGGGTCCGCGCACGCTGGGCAAAAATATCTAAAATGAGACCAGTCCTGTCGATAACAAGACACTGGCATAACTGTTCCAGGTTACGTTCCTGGGCAGGGCTTAGAGCATGATCAAAAATCACCACCGCAGCGCCAGTCGCTTTTACGGCTTCGGCAATTTCGATTGCCTTACCTTCACCAACAAAAAACTTCGGGTGCGGTGCTTTACGGCTCCCGGTAATCACCTGCATTGCTTCGACACCGGCGGAAGAAACCAGAGATTCAAACTCCTGGAGGTCTTCCATATCTTTGTCTTGCGAAAAATAGATGTGTACCAGTACCGCCTGCTCACCGGCATCATAACGGTCAAACAAGCGTCAACCCCTCAATATATATCAACGGGGAACGCAGGATCTCTGGCTCCCCGTGTGTAAAACAGCCTAAAACCTTATTCGGTTTCTTCGCTGTCCTGTTGCGCTGATGAACCCTGCGCGTTGCTACCGTGATGGTAGTTGCTGCCAGTGCCGCCGGTGGCATTATTGCTGTGATGAGAAACCGGGCGAGACGGGACAACAGTGGAAATCGCGTGCTTATAGACCATCTGGCTGACCGTGTTTTTCAACAGGATCACGAACTGATCAAAAGACTCGATTTGACCTTGCAGCTTAATACCATTCACCAAATAAATAGAAACTGGAACACGTTCCCGACGCAGTGCGTTCAGGAACGGATCTTGTAAAGATTGCCCCTTAGCCATTCTCTCTTTTCCTTATATGCTTATTTGTACTTAATACACTTGATCCTTCAGGTTGCCTCTACGTTAGCGACGTTCGTTCACCCCTGTCACTTACTTGAGTAAGCTCCTGGGGATTCACTCTCTTGCTGTCTTGATGCAACTTGAATGACTTTGCGTATTGAACCTTATGGTTCTGAAAAATTGCGCACGATACGTTTCAATTGTACACATTCAGTTCGCGATAGCACCAACAACCTGTAATACTTCGTTTCGCGCCTGGTCAGGCTTTTCACTGTCAAGCCAGTGCACCCCTTCCCAACCACGCAACCAGGTTATCTGCCGCTTCGCTAACTGCCTCGTGGCGCAAACACCTCTATAAACCATTTCATCGTATGAAATTTCGCCTTCAATGTATGACCACATCTGGCGATACCCTACACAACGAATGGAAGGCAAATCCGTATGCAAATCTCCTCGGGCAAAAAGCGCCCGGACTTCTGCTTCAAAACCTGAAGCTAACATCTGATGAAAACGCTGCTCAATTCGCTGATGGAGCAATTCACGGCTCGCCGGAGCGATCGCAAACTGGTGCACCTCATACGGCAAAGCATCTCCTGACGTTTGCGTCAGCTCCGTTAAAGTTTTACCCGAAATGAAAAAAACTTCCAGTGCCCGGGAAAGTCTTTGCGGATCATTTGGATGAATCCGCGCCGCAGCTACCGGGTCAATCTCCTGAAGCTGTCGGTGTAACGCGTCCCATCCAAGCTCTGCCGCCTGCTGCTCGATTCTGGCCCTGACCTCCGAGTCCGCCGACGGTAACGGTGACAACCCTTCAAGCAACGCTTTGAAATATAACATTGTGCCACCCACTAACAGCGGGATACGCCCCGCTGCGGTGATATCGGCCATCTCGGCTAGCGCATCGCGACGAAAATCCGCTGCAGAATACGCTTGCGCCGGATCACGAATATCCAGCAATCGGTGTGGTGCGGCCTTCAATTCATCAGCATCAGGCTTCGCGGTGCCGATATCCATCCCCTTGTAAATAAGGGCGGAATCAACGCTTATCAACTCTACAGGCAAAACTTTACGCAATTCAATTGCTAATGCCGTTTTACCGGAGGCCGTCGGCCCCATTAAAAAAATTGCCTTTGGCAGGCTCGCCTTACAGGTATCACTCATGTTTCAGGGCGTTCATTACCGAATGTAAATCAACAGGTTGTAACAGACCACCCGGCGGCGCCTTCACGAGTTGTGGGCATAGCCGCTCAACATCCGCCAACAGCGTAATCGCCTGAGCCATGCTCCACTGCGGATGCTCGCTCATCAGATTACGTGCAATCCACTGCGCAATGTTGCCCGGTTCAAATACGGTTTGCTGCGCCAGGTAGCCTATCAGTTCAGGAATCAAGATTTGTAAATTTTGTTGGCGTAAGGGTAAAGGCACCGCTCGGATGGTCACATGCTGCGCATCCAGCTGAAATTCAATCCCCAAATCAGCCAGTTGGCTTTGTCCTTTTTGCAACGCGGCTTTTTCATCAGCGGTGACTTTTAGACGCAATGGGATCAGCAGCGGCTGAGCGCAAACAGGACCCTGCCCAGGCGTAAGCTGCGCCTGACGCAACCACCGTTCCGCAACAGGTAACGCCAGCAGCCGAATCTGGCCATCGCTTTCCAGTAATGCACAGTCTGTCCCTACGATAGTCAGCACCCGTCCAAACCCCTGACTGTTGCCGGTAAGAGGTACCGTCGGTGTTTCAGCGACCGGTGGTTTGTGCATCGGAGCCGGTGTCTGCAGCAGGCGCTGATAAATTTCGCCTTGCTGCTTTTGATATCCAGGCTGGGCATGCGGCCAACTGGCGCTTGCCTGCCCCTGGCGACCACTCCCACTACTGGAAGAGGCAGAATAATGGGGAGTAGCAGGTTCACGCGCTGGCGCAGGTTCGGCAAAATGGTTACGCCCTGCCGCCACGCGATTTTCCGGGATGTGTCTCGGGGCGAGTTCTTCGTCATCAACCAACGGCAGCGAGGTTTCCAACTGCTGTTGCAGGACGCTTAACACCCCTTGATAAATAAAATCATGCACCAGACGAGACTGGTGAAAGCGTACCTCATGTTTGGCTGGATGCACGTTTACATCCACCTGATGCGGGTCAATTTCCAGATACAGTACAAATGCGGGTTGCTGATCGGCGCCAAGCTTATCTTCACAAGCCTGGCGAATGGCATGGTTGATCAGTCTATCGCGCATCATCCGGCCATTCACATAGCAATACTGGATTTCCGCCAGCGCCGCCGTCGTGTGGTTCGGATCGGCCACCCAGCCGCGCAGCGCCAAATCGCCATGCTGCCATTCAATCGCCAGAGCATGCTCCAGAAACGGTGTCCCGCAAATAGCACCCAGTCGGCGCTCTTTTTGTCCATCCGCCGCGACAGCACGATACTGGCGCACCATTTTGCCGTTGTGCGACAGATTAATCGTCACATCGAAACGCGCCAACGCAATGCGGCGGATAATTTCGTCGATGTGGTTAAATTCCGTTTTCTCCGTGCGCATAAACTTGCGTCGTGCTGGCGTGTTGTAAAACAGATCCAGTACTTCCAGCGTGGTACCCACCGGATGCGCAGCGGGTTTAACCGTCACATCCATGTCACGCCCTTCAGCATAGGCCTGCCAGGCTTCGGGTTGTTCTTGCGTACGCGATGTCAGTGTTAAACGGGAAACCGAGCTGATACTCGCCAGTGCCTCTCCACGAAATCCAAGGCTTACAATCGCTTCGAGATCGTCAAGCGAGGCAATTTTACTGGTGGCGTGACGCGCCAGCGCCAGCGCCAGCTCGTCTTTTTTAATCCCACAGCCGTTGTCACGAATACGGATAAGCTTCGCCCCGCCGCGTTCGATATCAATATCAATGCGCGTTGCACCCGCATCGATGCTGTTTTCTACCAGCTCTTTAACCACCGACGCAGGTCGTTCCACCACCTCGCCTGCGGCAATCTGGTTCGCCAGCTGTGGCGGTAGAACCTGAATCGGCATGGCTAATCCTTAGTTTGTTAACGTGCTGCCAGGCGATACGGCACTGGCAGTTTGCGCCGGTGCGCCCTGTGGGCCGGTTTGCATCGGATGCGCCTGGAAATAGTTACGCAGTCCTTTGTAAATCGCCTCGGCCAGCTGCTGCTGGTAATCATCGCTTGCCAACAGCCGTTCTTCGCTGTTGTTACTGATAAAACCGGTTTCGACCAGGACTGACGGGATATCCGGCGAGCGCAATACGCCAAGGCTGGCGTGTTCCGGGCGGCGTTTATGCATCGAACCAATACGTTCTAACTGACCGATCATGCTGGTCGCCACATCATAGCCGACACGTTGCGAATGACCGAACTGCAGGTCCAGTACGGCCTGACTGAGATAGGGGTCAGACTGGCTGTTAGCCAGCACATCACCCGCGCCGCCCAGCAGTTCCGACTGTTTCTCGTGCTGCTCCAGCCAACCGGCCATTTCACTGTTGGCACGACGGTTTGACAGCACCCATACGGAAGCGCCTGTCGCATCGCGGTTTGGTGCGGCATCCGCATGAATAGAGACCAGGAAGTTGGCATTTTGTTTACGCGCAACATCAGAACGGCCCATCACTGAGATAAAGTAATCGCCGTCACGGGTGAGTACCCCCTTAAACATCGGATCATCATTCAGCAAGCCGCGCAGTTTGCGTGCAACAGCGATAGTGACGTTTTTCTCGCGTGTACCACCAGGGCCGATCGCCCCTGGGTCCTGTCCGCCGTGTCCGGCATCGATAGCAATAACAACTTTATCGCCGTTGCTGACGCGAGCCTGAGCTGCCGGTCTCGTGGCCGTATTGCTGCTGGTCACCGCGGTGGTGCGATCATTTTCTGCTTTAAACGGATTACGTGCTGGCTCAACGGGACGCGGAGCAACAACCGGTGCCTCGACACGCTTGACCACCACAGGTGGCGGCGGTGGCGGTGGCGGCGCATCCGCTTTAATCGTAAACACAACGGTGTAATTGCCACCGTTTTGTCGTTTTACGGCTTCTGCTTTTCCGTTTTCGGTTAAATCGACAACCAGCCGCAGAGACTGGGCATCATTTGGCGTACCCGAACGGATCGCCTTCACCAGATTATTGCCGCTGAACAGCAGTGGTAATCCCTGAATCACACCGGTTTGTTTAATATCCAGCGTGACCGTTCGTTTCCCCTCCTGTGACACAGCGTATTCCGGCTCACCGATAAAGCTCAGCGTAATCCGCGCCTGTTGATCGCCATTGGAAACCTGAAGATCGGAGAGGCTGGCGGCCCCTGCCTGCGCGCACAGCAGGACCAGGGTTGCCATCAGCCAGTTTCTGATGCGATAAATCATCCCGCCACCCTTAAGGTTAATCGGCCAAACGCGCCAGCAATAAATCACCCGATGAGGAGACCGCACTTACGCGCGCCTCACGACCTTGCGCCTGATATTCAATGTGTATTTCGACGTCCGGGTCTGGCAGTACACCTTTACCTTGTTGCGGCCATTCCACCAGGCAGATGGCATCATTGGCAAAATAATCGCGGATCCCCATAAATTCCAGCTCCTCCGGGTCCGCAAGGCGATACAGGTCGAAGTGATAGACCATTAAATTATCGAGTGCATAGGGTTCGACCAGTGTGTAGGTCGGGCTTTTTACATTACCTTTGTGACCTAACGCCTGCAGAAATCCCCGACTGAAGGTCGTTTTACCCGCCCCCAGGTCGCCATATAAATAAATAACCGTCGCGCCGTCACAGGCTTTGGCTACCCGCTGTCCCAGGTCTAAAGTTGCCTGCTCATCAGGTAGTGGAATTACTCGATTCATCATGATAAACGTCAATCACATCAGGGTTAACAATACGCTGTAGCGTGGTAAAGAGATCTGTCGCCAGCATGCCGCGCATACCAAAACGCGCTGCCAGTACATCCGCCGCCGCACCGTGCGCAACACATCCCGCACACGCTGCATCATACGGGGTAAGCTTCTGTCCGAGCAATGCGCCAATAATACCGGAAAGCACATCCCCCATCCCGCCGCTGGCCATTCCGGCATTGCCGGCATCAATAATACTCAATGCAGCCTGTTCAGAGGCGACAACCGTCCCCGCGCCTTTCAGCACCACCACACCTCCGTACCGTTTTACCAGACGTTGTGCACAAAGTAAGCGATCGTCCTCAATTTCTGCAATGGAACAACCCAGCAGCCGTGCTGCCTCACCCGGATGCGGCGTGATCACGCGATTGTGACGTTTATCGGGATTGATTGCCAGCAGGTTAAGCGCATCGGCATCCCAGAGCATCGGTTTGCGAAAATTCTCGACCTTTTGCAATGCTTTTTTGCCCCACTCCTGCTGTCCAAGACCAGGACCAATCACCACGACATCCGCCCACGCCAAACCCTCTTCCAGCGTCTTTGGCATTAGCGTATCGACCATGAGTTCCGGTCGGGCAGTCAAAATGGGGGCGATATTTTCACTGCGCGTCAGTACTTTGACCAATCCAGCCCCCGCACGCAGCGCCGCTTCACCGGCCATACGAATGGCCCCCCCCGTGCCGTGGTCACCGCCAATAATGACCAACCGACCATGGGAACCTTTGTGTGAGGTAGGTCGACGTGGTGTTAACCAATGCGCAAGCTGCGAGGCTTCATAACGCTGAATCGGCGCATCTTGCCTGGCAAGCCAGGCGTCCAACCCAAGCGCGTTAAAGTGCAGATGTCCGGTAACATCGCGCGCTTTGCCAGTTAACAGCCCTGGTTTCAACGCAATAAAGGTGACGGTATGCGCTGCGTTTATCACCGCCCCCGGTGTCGCTCCTGTTTGTGCCAGCAGACCAGAAGGAATGTCTACGGCGACGATGGGGGCAGGATGGGTATTGGCATGCTCAATCAGCGTCCGGAGAGGTTCGCGCGGAGCCTGTTTTAAACCGGTCCCCAACAGCGCGTCGATAATGACATCCACACGACCTGGCCAGACGATATCTGTAGAATGGATGACGCCCCCCGCATTAAGCCAGGCATCGCGCGCCTGCTGTGCTTCCTCGGGAAGCGTTTTATCGCTCTCCTGCGCCAGCAATGTGACATCAATACCCAGCGCTTTAGCGAGTCTTGCCACCACATACCCATCACCGCCATTGTTACCGTGGCCGCATAGCACCAGCCAGTGTTGAGCGTGCGGATATGCGTTCCGGGTAGCCTGAAACACAGCCTCTCCCGCGCGCAGCATCAGTTCATAAAGCGTCAGCCCTAAGTTGTCTGCCGCCTCTCGTTCCATCCGTTTGATGTCATCGGCGTGCCAGATGGAGTGTGGTATACTTGCGAGGTTTTTCTTCATTGTATGGTCCGTCATGTCAGAGCCCCTCGATCTCAATCAGTTAGCGCAAAATATTAAACAGTGGGGGCTGGAACTTGGCTTTCAGCAGGTCGGTATTACCGATACCGACCTCAGCGAAGCCGAACCCAAACTGCAGGCCTGGCTGGATAAACACTATCACGGCGAGATGGACTGGATGGCCCGTCACGGCATGATGCGCGCCCGACCTCATGAATTATTGCCCGGTACATTACGCGTTATCAGCGTGCGAATGAACTATCTTCCTGCCAACGCGGCCTTTGCCAGCACGTTGAAAAACCCCTCCCTGGGTTACGTCAGCCGTTACGCGCTTGGACGTGACTACCATAAGTTGCTACGTAACCGCTTAAAAAAGCTGGGCGAGATGATTCAACAGCACTGCGCTTCGCTGAATTTTAGACCTTTTGTCGATTCAGCGCCCATTCTTGAGCGTCCACTGGCGGAAAAAGCCGGGCTTGGCTGGACAGGTAAGCACTCACTTATCCTCAACCGTGAGGCTGGCTCATTCTTCTTTCTCGGTGAGTTACTGATCGATTTGCCTCTCCCGGTTGATAAGCCAGTCGAAGAAGGATGCGGCAAATGCGTGGCCTGTATGACCATTTGTCCTACCGGCGCTATCGTTGAACCCTACACGGTGGATGCGCGCCGCTGTATCTCTTATCTCACGATCGAACTGGAAGGCGCGATCCCGGAAGAGTTTCGTCCGCTACTGGGGAACCGCATCTATGGCTGCGATGACTGCCAGCTCATCTGCCCCTGGAATCGCTATTCGCAGTTGACGGCAGAGGATGACTTCAATCCGCGCAAGCAGCTTCATGCTCCGGAGTTAATAGAACTATTTAGCTGGAGCGAGGCGTGGTTTTTGAAAGTCACGGAGGGATCTGCCATTCGTCGTATTGGCCATCTGCGCTGGCTGCGCAATATCGCCGTTGCGCTGGGAAATGCCCCCTGGGATGAAGCCGTAATCAATGCGCTGGAAACCCGCAGAGGTGAGCACCCACTTCTCGACGAGCACATATCATGGGCGATTGCCCGGCAAATTGAGAAGCGAAATGCCTGCGTAGTGGAAGTACAGTTACCGAAGAAACAACGCCTGGTCAGGGTCGTTGAAAAAGGATTGCCGCGCGATGCTTAAATCATCCACAGCTTGTGTATAAAAATAAAAACACATTGATATTCAAGAGGGAAAAAATCGTCAAGTGATCGCATTAACAATTTGAAATGATAATTAGTTCAACAATTTCAATTGGTTACAAAGATATTATTCACCTGACGAAGTTATTTGCATTCAAGGAATGATGCCTCGACCTGTGGATAAGTCTGTTTACAGAAGTATGTCAATGGCGAACGAAAACGTCCCCAACGCGATACTACGTTGTGGATATTTTTATTGAGATAAGAATTTGGAGCGGGAAACGAGACTCGAACTCGCGACCCCGACCTTGGCAAGGTCGTGCTCTACCAACTGAGCTATTCCCGCTTGGGTGGTCTGTGCTTAACAAGCACTTTCAAATTTTGGAGCGGGAAACGAGACTCGAACTCGCGACCCCGACCTTGGCAAGGTCGTGCTCTACCAACTGAGCTATTCCCGCTTGGGTGGTCTGTGCTTAATAAGCACTTTCAAATTTTGGAGCGGGAAACGAGACTCGAACTCGCGACCCCGACCTTGGCAAGGTCGTGCTCTACCAACTGAGCTATTCCCGCAAATTTGTACTTCTTTTGTTGCTGCCGTAACGTGTAATTCTCTGTCGTTACGGGAGGCGCATTATACGAGAAATCCGTTTAGCTGCAACCCCCCTAAAAGCGATTTTTTCGTTTTTCTGCTCAAGTGCTGAATTTATCGACAAGTCGTCTAATTTAGCGGCAATCCTGCCCCAGTGCAAGCGCACAGGAACGATATTCGTAGGCCGGGCAGAGTACAACCGCCACCCGGTCATCCACAAAATCAAAGCTTAATAAAATGCTCGCGATAGTAAGCCAGCTCAGCAACGGACTCACGAATATCGTCCATTGCCTGGTGCGTTCCTTGTTTCTTGAAGCCATCAAGGATCTCTGGTTTCCAGCGACGGGCCAACTCTTTAAGCGTGCTGACGTCCAGATAGCGATAATGGAAATACGCCTCCAGTTCCGGCATATATTTAAACAGGAAACGGCGATCCTGGCCGATGCTGTTGCCGCAGATAGGTGATTTTCCTTCAGGTACCCACTCTTTTAAAAAGGCCAGCGTTGCCAGTTCAGCTTCACGATCGCCCATGGTGCTCGCTTTTACGCGTTCCACTAGCCCACTTCCGGTATGCGTACGTACGTTCCAGTCATCCATTAGCGCCAGTTGCTCATCAGACTGATGTACTGCAATTGTTGGTCCTTCAGCCAGGATATTCAGGTTGGCATCAGTCACTAGCGTAGCGATCTCAATAATGCGATCGCGCTCGGGATCCAGACCTGTCATCTCCAGATCGATCCAAATCAGGTTGTTTTCATTGGCACTCATGCTATTTTCCACCCTTCAGACGTCACATTCAGTGTGACTATATTCATCTAAAATTGCGTGTATCATAAATGTTTTGCCCATTATGGGCGACCAGGAGCCAGTCCGATTGAGTAAGAATAAACTCTCCAAAGGCCAACAGCGCCGCGTGAACGCCAATCACCAGCGTCGTCTTAAAACGTCCGCGGAGAAGCCCGACTACGACGACAACCTGTTTGGCGAGACCGCTGAAGGCATCGTTATCAGCCGTTTTGGCATGCATGCCGACGTAGAATCTGCTGACGGTGAAATTCACCGTTGCAACATCCGCCGTACCATTCGTTCGCTGGTTACCGGCGATCGTGTGGTCTGGCGTCCGGGTAAAGCGGCAGCAGAGGGCGTGAATGTTAAAGGGATCGTTGAGGCGGTACATGAGCGTACCTCCGTACTCACACGCCCGGACTTTTACGACGGGGTGAAACCCATTGCGGCCAACATCGATCAAATCGTGATTGTTTCAGCCATCTTACCTGAGCTGTCACTGAATATTATCGACCGTTATCTGGTGGCTTGCGAAACCTTGCACGTAGAGCCCATCATCGTACTCAACAAAATCGATCTGCTGGACAACGAAGGTATGGCCTTCGTTAACGAGCAGATGGACATCTATCGCAACATTGGTTATCGCGTGTTGATGGTCTCAAGCCGCACCAAAGACGGCCTGAAACCGCTTGAAGAAGCATTGACCGATCGTATTAGTATCTTTGCTGGTCAGTCAGGCGTAGGCAAATCCAGCCTGCTCAATAACCTTCTCGGCCTGCAGGAAGAGATCCTGACCAATGATGTCTCCGACAACTCAGGTCTTGGGCAGCACACCACAACAGCTTCTCGCCTGTACCACTTCCCTCACGGCGGCGATGTCATCGACTCCCCCGGTGTACGTGAGTTTGGGCTGTGGCATCTTGAACCGGAACAAATCACTGATGGCTTTGTCGAATTTCATGACTATTTAGGCCATTGCAAGTATCGCGACTGTAAACATGATGCAGATCCGGGCTGTGCAATCCGTGAAGCTGTCGAGGAAGGGAAAATCGCTGAGATTCGGTTTGAAAATTATCACCGCATCCTGGAAAGCATGGCGCAGGTAAAAACGCGTAAAAACTTTTCTGATACAGACAACTGACAACTAAGCTAAGCATCGCTAGAATCGTCCCCCTTTTTTCAGGATCCGGCCCCTATGCCGGATCGGGAACAAATTATGGCCTGGAGGCTACCTTGTTAAACTCATTTAAGCTTTCGCTACAATACATTCTGCCGAAACTATGGCTCACTCGCCTGGCGGGTTGGGGTGCGAGCAAACGTGCAGGATGGTTGACCAAACTGGTCATCGATCTGTTCGTGAAATATTACAAGGTCGATATGAAAGAGGCGCAAAAGCCGGACACCGCCAGCTATCGTACCTTTAACGACTTTTTTGTTCGCCCGCTGCGCGAAGATGCACGCCCGATCAATACCGATCCCAATGTGCTGGTCATGCCCGCTGACGGCGTGATTAATCAGTTGGGTAATATTGAGGAAGACAAACTGTTGCAGGCCAAAGGGCATAGCTACACCCTTGAAGCGCTGCTGGCAGGCAACTACCAGATGGCGGATAAATTCCGTAACGGGACGTTTGTCACGACTTACCTCTCACCGCGTGATTACCACCGCGTCCACATGCCGTGTAACGGTATCTTGCGAGAAATGATGTACGTGCCAGGCGATCTCTTCTCTGTGAACATCCTGACCGCGCAGAACGTGCCGAACCTGTTTGCCCGCAACGAACGTGTTATTTGCCTGTTTGATACCGAATTCGGCCCGATGGTGCAGATTCTGGTCGGTGCGACCATCGTCGGCAGCATTGAAACCGTATGGGCTGGCACCATTACCCCACCACGTGAAGGCGTGATCAAACGCTGGACATGGCCGGAAGGCGAAAGCGAAGGCTCTGTGGCGCTGCTGAAAGGTCAGGAAATGGGCCGCTTTAAACTCGGTTCAACCGTTATCAACCTGTTTGCGCCGGGTAAAGTTAATCTGGTTGCACAGTTGCAGGATCTGTCGGTAACCAAAATTGGCCAGCCGATGGCCATCTCGACCGAGACCTTCGTGACGCCAGCGGCAGAGCCCGTGCCATTGCCGAAAGAAGAGATCGAAGCAGAACACGATGCCAGCCCGCTGGTTGAAGACAAAAAAGACGAAAGTTAACCATAGGAATCGCTGCTGTGCGCCTGATTATCACTTTTCTGATGGCCTGGTGCCTCAGCCAGGGGGCGTACGCTGCGACGGCCCCCGACAGTAAACAACTCACTCAGGAACTGGAGCAGGCAAAGGCGGCGAAACCCGCTCAGCCAGAAACCGTTGAGGCGCTCCAGTCCGCGCTGAATGCTCTTGAGGAGCGGAAAGGCTCCCTTGAGCGTGCTGAACAATATCAACAGGTTATCGATAACTTCCCCAAGCTGTCCGCCACGTTACGCGCACAGCTAAACAACCTGCGCGACGAACCGCGTAGCGTACCGACCGGCCTCACGACGGATGCATTAAACCAGGAGATCCTTCAGGTCAGCAGTCAGTTACTGGATAAAAGCCGCCAGGCTCAACAGGAGCAGGATCGCGCCAGGGAAATCGCCGACTCGTTAAGCCAGCTTCCCCAGCAACAAACCGATGCTCGCCGCCAGCTAAATGATATTGAGCGGCGCCTTGGTACAGCCAACAGTAACTCAGCGCTCAATCAAGCAATGCAGGCAGAATCCGCCAGGCTTAAAGCCCAGGTCGATGAACTGGAACTGGCTCAGCTTTCCGCAAACAACCGTCAGGAACTGGCGCGAATGCGCTCCGAACTGGCAGAAAAACAGAGCCAACAGCTCGACGCTTACCTGCAGGCATTACGCAACCAACTCAACAGCCAGCGCCAGCGTGAAGCCGAACGTGCGCTGGAAAGCACGGAACTGTTGGCAGAAAACAGCGCAGGATTGCCGGAAGGCATCATTGACCAGTTTAAAGTTAACCGTGAGCTGTCTCAGGCACTCAATCAGCAGGCACAACGTATGGATCTGGTCGCCTCCCAGCAGCGTCAGGCCACCAGCCAAACGTTGCAGGTACGTCAGGCGCTGAATACGCTGCGGGAACAGTCACAATGGCTTGGCGTCTCGAATATGCTGGGAGAAGCACTGCGTGCACAAGTTTCTCGTCTGCCAGAAATGCCCAAACCCCAGCAGTTAGATACCGAAATGGCACAGCTGCGCGTACACCGCATGCGCTATGAAGATCTCCTCAACAAGCAGCCGCAATTACGTCAAATTCACCAGGCCGACGGACAACCACTAACCGCTGAGCAGAGCAGCATTCTCAACGCCCAGTTGCGCACTCAGCGTGAACTACTGAACTCACTGCTACAGGGTGGCGATACACTGATCCTCGAGCTCACTAAGCTAAAAGTCTCCAATAGCCAACTGGAAGACGCGTTGAAAGAGGTCAACGAGGCGACGCACCGTTATCTGTTCTGGACATCAGACGTCAGCCCCATCTCGCTTTCCTGGCCTGTCGACATTGTTCAGGATCTGCGCCGCCTGATCTCACTTGATACATTTAATCAGCTCGGCAAAGCCACGATCATGATGCTGACCAGCAAAGAAACGCTGCTGCCACTGTTCGGTGCGCTGGTGCTGGTTGGGTTTAGCCTTTCTTCACGTAAACACTTCACCCGCTTTCTTGAACGCTCGTCAGCGCGTGTTGGTAAAGTCACCCAGGACCACTTCTGGCTCACGATACGCACGGTATTCTGGTCGATACTTGTGGCCTCACCGCTGCCAGTGCTATGGGCAACGCTGGGTTACGGATTACAGGAAGCCTGGCCCTACCCGCTGGCCGTCGCGATAGGAGACGGCGTTACCGCAACGGTACCCATGCTGTGGGCGGTAATGATTTGCGCCACCTTCGCACGCCCCAACGGTCTGTTCATTGCGCACTTTGGCTGGCCGCGTAACCGTGTCGCGAAGGCCATGCACTATTACCTGATGAGTATCGGGCTGATTGTCCCGCTGATCATGGCGGTGATTATGTTTGATAACCTCAATGACCGGGAATTCTCCGCTTCATTGGGGCGCCTGTGCTTTATCCTGATTTGCGGAGCGCTGGCGATCGTAACCCTGAGCCTGAAACGCGCCGGTATACCGCTGTATCTCGACAAAGAAGGCAATGGCGACAACATGGTCAACAGCATGCTGTGGAATATGCTGATGGGTGCACCACTCATTGCTATTCTCGCGGCTGCTGTGGGCTACCTGGCAACATCACAAGCCTTGCTGGCGCGCCTGGAGACTTCGGTAGCAATCTGGTTCTTGTTACTGGTGGTCTATCACGTCATTCGCCGTTGGATGCTAATCCAACGTCGCCGTCTGGCATTCGATCGTGCCAAGCATCGACGTGCTGAAATGCTGGCGCAACGCGCGCGCGGTGAGGAAGAGCCACCTCATTCAACCAGCCTTGAAGGGGCCGTCGATCTTGACGAAAGCGAAGTGGATCTTGATGCAATCAGTGCACAATCACTGCGCCTGGTGCGTTCTATCCTGATGCTCATCGCCCTGCTCTCGGTTATCGTGCTGTGGTCAGAAATTCATTCCGCTTTCGGCTTCCTGGAAAATATCTCACTATGGGATGTCACCTCCACGGTGCAGGGCGTAGAAAGTTTAGAGCCCATTACACTGGGTGCGGTGTTAATTGCGATTCTGGTGTTTATTATCACGACGCAGTTGGTGCGAAACCTGCCCGCATTGCTGGAACTGGCGTTGCTACAACACCTGGATTTAACCCCCGGTACCGGTTATGCCATCACCACCATCACCAAATATCTGCTGATGCTGATTGGCGGTTTGGTGGGCTTCTCAATGATTGGTATCGAATGGTCAAAACTGCAGTGGCTGGTAGCGGCTCTCGGTGTGGGGCTGGGCTTTGGCTTGCAGGAGATCTTCGCCAACTTTATTTCTGGCCTGATCATCCTGTTTGAAAAACCAATCCGTATTGGCGACACGGTGACCATTCGCGATCTCACCGGTAGCGTGACGAAAATTAATACCCGCGCGACCACCATCAGCGACTGGGACCGCAAAGAGATCATTGTGCCCAACAAAGCGTTCATCACCGAGCAGTTTATCAACTGGTCACTATCTGACTCGGTCACGCGTGTCGTGTTAACTATCCCGGCGCCGTCGGAAGCTAACAGCGAGGAAGTCACACAAATCCTGCTTACCGCCGCACACCGCTGTTCGCTGGTGATCGACACACCTGCCCCGGAAGTCTTCCTGGTTGACCTTCAGCAAGGGATTCAGATCTTCGAACTGCGTATCTATGCTGCGGAGATGGGACACCGTATGCCGCTGCGCCACGAGATCCACCAACTGATTCTGGCAGGCTTCCGTGAGCACGGTATTGATATGCCATTCCCGCCGTTCCAGATGCGTCTGGAAAGTCTGGGGGGTAAGCAAACGGGAAGAACGTTAAGTTCTGCGGGCAGAAGCAGTCGTCCGGCGGGAAGTTTGTAGCACATGATCCAGGCAAGAAATGCCGGATGGCGACCCGTTGGGTCTAATCCGGCCTACGAAGATGCTTCTTTGTAGGCCGGATTAAGCAGGTCGTTTATTCCACAGCCCACTCAGGCTCATTGGCCGCGCGGCGACTGTAGTTCTGATAAATCGCCATCGCCAGCAGAGAGAAGAATATCGGACCGCCAGTCATCCACAGCGCACTGTTCCAGTCTCCGGCCTCGATCACCGGCTGGATGATGGTAAATACGTTGGCAAACGTCACCACCAGTACCACCACTCCCGTTGCCAGCAACGTTGCCGCCCGGGTTTTAAAAATAACAAACGGCCTTTCCAACCCCACGCGGGATTTGAAGAACGGAAACGCCAGCGCCAGGAACAGATACGGCAACGTCATAGATACGTTCGCCATCAGCGTCAGTTTGTTATAAAACGCGGAGGCCGTATCACCGCCGAAGGAAACTAACAGAATAAACAAACTCACCAACAGGCACTGCATCCACATTGCTGTCGTTGGCATACCCATCGCATTCAGTTTGGTCATCGGTGCCGGCCACAGCGCTTTTGGTGTTCCCTGAATAATCGCTTTCAGCGGCGAGTAGCTAAGGGTAAAAAAAGCACCGGTATAGGCAAGGAACATGGAAAGCCCGGTAATACGCGCAAACCATACCCCCATCGTCGTTGCCGTCTCTGGGGAAAGGTGCAGCGCATTACCCAATGTCATGCCAAGACTTTTCATCAGGATATAAGTAATATTACCAAGGTTAACGGAACCATTACTTAATACCTGCTGCCAGTTGGTGCTAACACCCCACAAAAATATGGCCAGCGAATAACCAACTGAAATGACGATAGCGGCAAAGACAATGCCTTTTGCAAAGTTCTTTTCTGGTTTCTCCGTTTTATCGACCAGTCCACCCACGGCTTCAATTCCACCATAAGCAAAAATGGCAAATACCACGAACGACAACATTGCCAGGCCTGACTGATATCCCGGATTGGGTGAAGATGTAAAATTAATATCCTGCGCAAAGTGGCCACCTGTTAATAACAAAATAGCGACACTCACTAACAACAGAACTAAGTTAAGACACATTACGGCAATTCCGCCTACAGCCGTAATACGTGCAATCTTATTAATACCGCGAGAAGCAACACAGGTCACCACCACCATCCAGCCGACCGCGAGCAGTCCGACAACCTGGGTTGGTTCAAGCCCGGCGATACCCCAATGCTGCGTCATGTCTGCACCGAATAAGAAGGTGGAGAAAGGCACCCATACTTTTGCCGCCGTGCTAACCATCCATATCACGTAGGAAGAGAACCACATAAACGTGCCGATAAACGCATAGCGTGGTCCAACACTATTATTCATCCACGAATATATCCCGCCCTCCTCTTTCCGATAGGCGGAACCCATTTCTGCCATCATTAACGCGAAGGGAATAAAGAATAATAATGCAGAAAATATATACCAGGGAATCGCACTATATCCCATCAAATAAAATGCAGAGGGACTATTTGCAAATCCGAAAACTGACGTGAATATCATAAGGATGAGACCTATCAGGCTCATCTTCTTTATTGTTTGGGTCATTCAACCATCCCTTACTCTGGCAAGCGTTTAGCAAACGCCGCTCACCGATTGGCACCGCTCTCTTTGCAGAGTTCAGCAATTAAAAATCAACACAGAATTGATACCTAAACGATACCAGATATCCAGAGTCAAATTGTGGCTATTAGAGGGAAAGTGAAAAAATGTGCTACAAAGTGGCGGTTTTACCGCCACTTTGTTTTGTGAAGGGAAAACACGTTATGCACGATCGACGGTAAAGGCGATAACGTCAGCCAGGCTATCAGCGCCCAGCGCCAGCATCACCAGACGATCAACACCCAGCGCCACACCAGAGCAATCCGGCATCCCAACTTTCAACGCTTCAAGCAAGTTGTTGTCAATTGGCTGTTGCGGCAGGCCACGCGCTGCACGTTTACGATTATCCTGCTCAAACCGTTGCTGCTGTTCACGCGCATCGGTCAACTCATGGAAACCATTCGCCAGCTCAATACCTTTGTAATAAACCTCAAATCGCTCTGCGACCCGATGATCTTCAGTACTGATTTGTGCCAGTGACGCCTGGCTGGCCGGGAAATGGTACACAAACGTTGGTTTGTCTTTGCCAATATGCGGCTCAACACCCATTGTAAACAGCAGTTGCAGCAAGGTATCCCGGTCTTCTTCAGTATCCGCGATATTGCTGAGATCCAGCTTCGCCGCCACTTCTCGCAGTTGGGTTTTATCCGCAGACAGCGGGTCAATCTCCAGATGACGCTGGAAAGCTTGCTGGTAAGAAAGGCTTTCGGCAGGTGAACAGTCCAGCACTTGCTGCAGCAAATCATCCACTTCGTTCATCAGGCGATACATGTCGTAGTGTGGGCGATACCACTCAAGCATGGTGAACTCAGGATTATGATGGCGCCCCATTTCTTCATTACGGAAGCTGCGACATAGCTGATACACCGGGCCACATCCAGCGACCAGCAGGCGCTTCATATGGTATTCCGGGCTGGTCATTAAATAGAGGTTCATCCCCTGGGAATGACCAGGGCCAACGAAACGCGTTTCGAACGGGAACAGATGAATGTCCGTTACCGTCGCCTGACTCATGCAAGGTGTCTCAACCTCAAGCACTCCACGATCGGCAAAAAAGCGGCGAATCTCCGCTATAATTGCTGCACGTTTTAACAGATTGGGGATGGACGCGCTCGGCTGCCAGGTTGCCGTTTCGCTCATGGTTGTTTCTCCGATTTCAGACAAGGGCACGAAGTCTACTCGTATCGTGCTAGCGAGACAAATTTCACGCGGGAATAATAAACACTGGCTGGCGGGTAAAAAAAGCAATATTGGGTGGTTTAGTAATTAAATTAATCAAATTCAATGATAATTCAGCCCTCTGATACGCTAAAAAAATCGAACACGTCAAATTTCCCTCACATCCCTAAGACTATACTATTGTACCTATAAAGGAGCAGTGGAAACGCGTTCATAACCTGTTTGAATCCGATTAAGCATCTGAATTCGGGCGGGGATGAAATAACAACAATCTGGAGGAATGTCGTGCAAACCTTTCAAGCCGATCTTGCCATTATAGGCGCCGGTGGCGCGGGATTACGTGCTGCAATTGCTGCCGCACAAGCAAATCCCAACGCTAAAATCGCACTGATCTCAAAAGTGTACCCAATGCGCAGCCATACCGTTGCTGCCGAAGGCGGCTCTGCTGCTGTCGCGCAGGATCATGACAGCTTTGACTACCATTTTCACGATACGGTAGCAGGCGGAGACTGGCTGTGTGAGCAGGATGTCGTGGATTACTTTGTCCACCACTGCCCAACTGAAATGACGCAGCTGGAACAATGGGGCTGCCCATGGAGCCGTCGTGAAGACGGTAGCGTCAACGTACGTCGCTTCGGCGGCATGAAAATCGAGCGTACCTGGTTTGCCGCGGATAAAACCGGCTTCCACATGCTGCATACGCTGTTCCAAACTTCTTTGCAGTTCCCGCAGATTCAGCGCTTTGATGAACACTTCGTTCTGGATATCCTGGTTGACGACGGTCATGCTCGCGGCCTGGTCGCCATGAACATGATGGAAGGCACCCTGGTACAAATCCGTGCTAACGCAGTCGTGATGGCAACGGGCGGTGCGGGTCGTGTTTACCGTTACAACACCAACGGCGGCATCGTAACCGGCGACGGTATGGGCATGGCGCTGAGCCACGGCGTTCCGCTGCGTGATATGGAATTCGTTCAGTATCACCCAACCGGTCTGCCTGGTTCCGGTATCCTGATGACTGAAGGCTGCCGTGGTGAAGGCGGTATTCTGGTCAACAAAAATGGCTACCGCTATCTGCAAGATTACGGCATGGGCCCGGAAACTCCGCTGGGTGAGCCGAAAAACAAATACATGGAACTCGGTCCGCGTGACAAAGTTTCTCAGGCTTTCTGGCACGAATGGCGTAAAGGCAACACCATCTCCACCCCACGTGGCGATGTCGTTCACCTCGACCTGCGTCACCTCGGCGAGAAAAAACTGCTCGAACGTTTACCGTTCATCTGCGAACTGGCGAAAGCCTACGTGGGTGTCGATCCGGTTAAAGAACCGATCCCAGTACGCCCGACCGCACACTACACCATGGGCGGTATCGAAACCGATCAGCACTGCGAAACCCGTATTAAAGGTCTGTTCGCGGTGGGTGAATGTTCCTCTGTTGGTCTGCACGGTGCTAACCGTCTGGGCTCCAACTCTCTGGCGGAACTGGTGGTCTTTGGCCGTATGGCGGGTGAGCAGGCTGCAGAACGTGCTGCAACGGCTGGCGCTGCAAACAGTGCCGCGCTCGATGCCCAGGTTGCTGGCGTTGAAAAACGTCTGAAAGATCTGGTTAACCAGGAAGGTAACGAAAACTGGTCTAAGATCCGCGACGAAATGGGTCTGTCTATGGAAGAAGGTTGCGGTATCTACCGTACACCGGAACTCATGCAGAAAACCGTTGATAAGCTGGCTGAGCTGCAGGAACGCTTCAAGCGCGTACGTATCACTGATACCTCCAGCGTCTTTAACACCGACCTGCTGTACACCATTGAACTGGGTCACGGCCTGAACGTTGCCGAATGTATGGCGCACTCCGCGCTGGCACGTAAAGAATCCCGCGGCGCGCACCAGCGTCTGGATGAAGGCTGCACCGAGCGTGACGACGTTAACTTCCTCAAACATACCCTCGCCTTCCGCGATGCTGACGGCACGACTCGCCTGGAATACAGCGACGTGAAAATCACCACTCTGCCACCAGCTAAACGTGTATACGGTGGCGAAGCGGAAGCAGCCGATAAGAAGGAGAAGGCGAATGGCTGAGATGAAAAACCTGAAAGTTGAGGTGGTGCGCTATAACCCGGAAACCGATACCGCGCCGCACAGTGCTTTCTATGAAGTTCCTTATGATGAAACCACGTCTCTGCTGGATGCGTTGGGCTACATCAAAGATAACCTGGCACCGGACCTGAGCTATCGTTGGTCCTGCCGTATGGCAATCTGCGGCTCTTGCGGCATGATGGTCAACAACGTGCCGAAGCTGGCGTGCAAAACCTTCCTGCGTGATTACACCAGCGGTATGAAGGTTGAAGCGTTGGGCAACTTCCCGATTGAACGCGATCTGGTCGTCGATATGACGCACTTCATCGAAAGTCTGGAAGCGATCAAGCCGTACATCATTGGTAACCCGCGTACTCCGGATCAGGGTCCAAACACCCAGACTCCGGCGCAGATGGCGAAATATCATCAGTTCTCCGGTTGCATCAACTGTGGTCTGTGTTACGCCGCGTGTCCGCAGTTCGGCCTGAACCCTGAGTTCATTGGACCGGCTGCAATTACGCTGGCGCATCGCTATAACGAAGATAGCCGCGACCACGGTAAGAAGGAGCGTATGGCTCAGTTGAACAGCCCGAACGGCGTTTGGACCTGTACTTTCGTGGGCTACTGCTCCGAAGTCTGCCCGAAACACGTCGATCCGGCTGCGGCCATTCAGCAGGGTAAAGTTGAAAGTTCAAAAGACTTTCTTATCGCTACCCTGAAACCACGCTAAGGAGTGCATGATGACGACTAAACGCAAACCCTATGTGCGGCCGATGACGTCCACCTGGTGGAAAAAGCTGCCATTTTATCGCTTTTACATGCTGCGCGAAGGCACGGCAGTTCCGGCAGTCTGGTTCAGTATTGAACTGATTTTCGGCCTGTTTGCTCTGAAGCATGGTGCTGAGTCCTGGATAGGCTTTGTCGGCTTTTTGCAAAACCCGGTGGTGGTCATCCTCAATCTGGTTGTTCTGGCTGCAGCGCTGCTGCATACCAAAACCTGGTTTGAACTGGCGCCGAAAGCCGCCAACATCATCGTAAAAGACGAAAAAATGGGGCCAGAGCCGATCATCAAAGGTCTCTGGGTAGTTACTGCGGTTGTGACCGTAGTCATACTGTATGTAGCCCTGTACTGGTAAGGAGTCCGGGATGATTAATCCAAATCCAAAACGCTCTGACGAACCTGTATTCTGGGGTCTGTTTGGTGCAGGTGGTATGTGGGGCGCAATCATTGCGCCGGTAGTGGTTCTGCTGGTTGGTATTATGCTGCCGCTGGGTCTGTTCCCGGGCGATGCGCTGAGCTATGAGCGCATTATGGCATTTGCCCAGAGCTTCATCGGACGCGCATTTCTGTTCCTGATGATCGTTCTGCCGCTGTGGTGTGGTTTACACCGTATGCACCACGCTATGCATGACCTGAAAATCCACGTGCCTGCTGGCAAATGGGTATTCTACGGCCTGGCTGCAATCCTGACCGTTGTAACAGCGATTGGCATTCTGACTATCTAATCGCAGTTGCTACCTATTAGGCCCGCCACTGGCGGGCCTTTTTATTTGTGCACAACGCCGGTCAACCAGCGGGAAAAATCACGCATCGCAGGCGTCTCCGGACGGGATTGCAATCGCGTAATCCAGTAACTTCCCAAATCAATCTGCGTTAAAAACAGTTGTACGATACGCTCACTGTTCAGCAAATGCGTGAACATTCTGACGGGAGCAATCGCCACCCCCAGCCCTGCCTGCGCCGCTTCAAGCATCGTGACGGACGAGTCAAACACGATCACATTGTGCGTTGGTGAAGGGGGAGCCTCTCCGGCCGCCTGCATCCACAGCGCCCATTCATCACGACGATACGATCGTAATAGCGGAAATTTCAGGATATCTGCAGGCGTCTGAATCTGAAAGGCCAGATCGGGTGAACAAAGTGGAGACATCAGCGCGCTACATAAATATTGCGCATCGGTATCGTGCCAGGCTCCACCGCCATAGCGAATGGTATAATCCAGGCCTTCGGCGGCAGGATCAACACGGTTATTATGCGTGGAAAGCTGTAAATCGATATGCGGATAACCCCGTTTAAAATCGTGTAGAAGTGGGAAAAGGCACCCCACCGCAAAAGTGCCCACCACACCAATTTTCAGTTTTTCCTGAGCCTGGTTACCGGCAAAACGGTCTAACATCGCCGCCATACGATCGAAGGAATCATTAAGTACAGGTAACAGACTTTCACCTTCTGTCGTGAGCATCAGTCCCCGTGAAACGCGGATAAAGAGCTGACAATTCAGCTGTTGCTCCAACGCTTTCACATGCTGGCTGATAGCAGAATGCGTTACATTCAGCTCAATTGCTGCGCGGGTAAAGCTGAGATGCCTGGCGGCCGCTTCAAAAGCCCGCAGAGAATTAAGTGGGATATAGCTACGCGTCATCATCTTGCCTGTTAGAAAAACTTATATCTGCTGCTAAATTTAACCGTTTGTCAACACAGTGCAAATCAAACAAACTTGTCGCGTCTGATGGGCCCGGACACCCTTTCGCTTTTTATTACGGAAATGATTTCATGATGAAAAAATCGTTATGCTGCATGCTGCTGATGGCCGCTTCTTTCTCAACGTTTGCCGCCTCGAACACAGAACAACACATTGCCGATATCGTTAACCGCACCATCACACCGCTGATGAAAGAACAGGCCATTCCGGGTATGGCCGTGGCCGTTATCTACCAGGGAAAACCGTATTATTTTACCTGGGGTAAAGCTGATATCGCCAATAATCGCCCGGTCACACAGAATACGCTGTTTGAGCTAGGTTCAGTCAGTAAGACCTTCAATGGCGTGCTGGGTGGCGATGCGATCGCCCGCGGCGAAATCAAACTCAGCGATCCGGTCACCCAGTACTGGCCGGAACTCACAGGCAAACAATGGCAGGGCATTCGTCTGCTGCACTTAGCCACATACACGGCTGGTGGCCTGCCGCTTCAGGTCCCCGACGAGGTGACGGATAAAACCGCATTGATGCACTTTTATCAAAACTGGCAACCTCAGTGGGCCCCAGGCGCTAAACGTCTCTATGCTAACTCCAGCATTGGTCTGTTTGGCGCACTGGCGGTGAAACCCTCAGGAATGAGCTACGAAGAGGCGATGACCAGACGCGTCCTGCAGCCATTAAAACTCGCACACACCTGGATTACCGTTCCACAGAACGAGCAACGGGATTATGCCTGGGGCTATCGCGATGGTAAGCCCGTACATGTTTCGCCGGGCCAGCTTGATGCCGAAGCGTATGGTGTGAAATCCAGCATTATGGATATGGCACGCTGGGTTCAGGCCAATATGGACGCCAGCCACGTACCGGAGAAAACCCTGCAGCAGGGCATCCGGCTCGCACAGTCACGTTACTGGCGCATTGGTGAGATGTACCAGGGCTTAGGCTGGGAAATGCTGAACTGGCCAGTAAAAGCAGAGACGATTATCAACGGCAGCGACAGTAAAATCGCTCTGGCGGCGCTTCCGGCCGTTGAGGTAACCCCACCAGCCCCCGCAGTAAAAACCTCCTGGGTACATAAAACAGGTTCGACTGGCGGATTTGGTAGTTATGTAGCTTTTATTCCGGAGAAAAATCTGGGCATCGTGATGCTGGCCAATAAAAGCTACCCGAATCCTGCTCGCGTCGACGCGGCCTGGCGCATCCTTGAAAAACTGCAGTAACCGGCGTTGAGGTCCGATCCGTCGGGCCTCCTTTCTTCCACGTCTTTTCCTGCTGTCATCTACACTTAACAAAAATACAGCAAGGAATATCCCATGCGCATTCTGCCTGTCGTTGCTGCAGTCACGGCTGCATTTCTGGTAGTGGCTTGCAGTTCACCTACGCCGCCCAAAGGCGTTACTGTTGTAAACAACTTTGATGCCAAACGTTATCTTGGCACCTGGTATGAGATCGCGCGGTTCGACCACCGCTTTGAACGTGGGTTGGATAAAGTTACTGCAACCTATAGCTTGCGCGATGACGGTGGGATCAACGTCATCAACAAAGGCTACAACCCGGACCGAGGCATGTGGCAAAAAACGGAAGGCAAAGCCTATTTCACCGGCGATCCTGGACGGGCTGCTCTTAAGGTCTCGTTCTTCGGTCCCTTCTATGGCGGGTATAACGTGATTGCACTCGACCGGGAGTATCGCCATGCGCTGGTCTGTGGCCCGGATCGCGACTATCTGTGGATCCTCTCTCGCACCCCAACGATTTCAGATGAGATGAAACAGCAGATGCTGGCAGTCGCGACCCGGGAAGGGTTTGAAGTGAACAAGTTGATTTGGGTAAAACAGCCAGGCGCTTAGTGGGTGCTGAGCTTCAGGCCAATAATGCCGGCAACAATCAACCCCAGGCTGAGCAGACGCGCCGGGCTGGCTGATTCACCCAGTAGCAGAATGCCGGTAATGGCTGCCCCTACCGCGCCAATCCCGGTCCAGACGGCATAAGCTGTACCAACTGGCAGCGTTCTCATCGCCCAGGAAAGCATAGCGATACTGACGATCATCGCCACAATGGTGATAATACTTGGCGTTAAACGGGTAAAACCGTGGGTATATTTCAAACCAATCGCCCAGACAACTTCAAGCAGGCCCGCGATAAGTAAAACGATCCAGGACATAACAGGCTCCAGAACACTATGGGGCCGTCCCCGGGTGAAAGATGCGTTTGCAGGTCGTCCCGCAAAGCGGATGTATGAAATGGCATTTTTGCCCGGGAGAAAATGAATTTCAACCTTTTTATTCATTGCTTACTTAAAGCAAGAATTAAGCCCAATTAGAGGCGTAGTTCCCGCATTTGGCTCACATTGGACTTCTCTATGATGGGGAGCTTTCTGAACTCAGGAAGCCGTTTGATCCTCTTCTGAATGCGATAGGTTTATGCTTAAAATTTTAGTGATTGACCGGTGCCACTTCACCCGCACAGGGATAGAGGCCTTGCTTAATCATTCTGGTATGTTCAACTCTTCATTTCTGGTGTCAGGGATTAATAATCTGATGTTGGCTAAAGAGCATATTTTGCAGTGGAAGCCACATCTGGTAATCGCAGATTTATGTAGTTTTCTCAGCGATATTCACTCCAGCCCCCCTATCGCACCCTTTTTTATGAGCTGTGGCGCCATCCCGCTGATTTTACTACAATCAGGCGACCGATCGCATAACCCAATCGATCCCCCTCACTCTGCCGTTCACTCGACATTGTCCAAACACATCACGTTGCATGATCTTTCGCGCACGATCCAAAATGCGCTACAGATCCGCCCCGTATTAGATACACCTAAAAATGCCACACCGCTGCTTACACCACAGGAAGAGAAGGTACTGTCGTTGTGGATGGATGGCGTTGATAACAATGCAATAGCCGCCACGCTCTGCATTCATGGTAAGACGGTGTACACCTATAAGCGAAATATCCGTATGAAGCTACACCTGGGGAACCGATTTTCACCGTTTCTCTCTCTACCTGAGAAGATGAATTAACGGTACGACTGTGCGTCGTACCGTTCATAGTTATTGCTGAGCCTTTGTCGCTGCGCCAGAAATGGCGCTACCGCCCTCAGAAATATCCTGACCTACGCCTCGCGTCGTATTACACGCCGTTAATACGGAAGAAAGTACCAACACAGAAAAGATCGCAGCAATTGTCTTCTTAACCATAACGTCTTCCTTTTCTAGCCAATATTGTTTGTGTATAGCTACTTAATAATAGACAAGATCCGGGGGGGTGACGGATAAACGACCGTTTTTAAGACAATATGAGGGGACTAGCTGGCAGCGTGAGAAATTGAATTACCAAGATGTTTGATATCTTCACCAAAACCGCGCGCCGTATTACAGCCCGCCAGGAGGGTGCTGGTGAAAAGGATAAGCATTACAAGACCGAGAAGACGTTTCATCATTCCTGCCCTGGAAAAGTATGGCGCAGCAACCTGCACCAACATCTTAAAAATACGCAAAATCATTCAGGCCGCCTGATGCAGCCTGAAAGATGAAGAATATTACTTCACGCGGGATACGTATTCACCAGAGCGGGTATCCACTTTGATGACTTCGCCGATCTGTACGAACAGCGGAACTTTAACCACAGCACCGGTGGACAGCGTCGCTGGTTTACCACCAGTACCTGCAGTGTCACCTTTCAGACCTGGGTCAGTTTCAATGATTTCCAGCTCAACGAAGTTCGGCGGGGTCACGGAGATAGGCTGACCGTTCCACAGGGTCACGATGCACTCAGCCTGATCCAGCAGCCATTTAGCGCTATCACCTACCGCTTTCGCGTCAGCAGCAAGCTGTTCGAAAGTGGAGTTGTTCATGAAATGGTAGAATTCACCGTCGTTGTACAGGTAAGTCAGGTTCATATCTACAACGTCTGCGCCTTCAGCGGAGTCGGTGGATTTGAAGGTTTTCTCTACACGAGTACCGGTCAGCAGGCGGCGCAGCTTAACGCGTGCAAATGCCTGGCCTTTACCCGGCTTAACGAATTCACTGGCTTCAACCGCATAAGGTTCGCCATCCATCATGATTTTAAGACCGGCACGAAAATCGTTGCTATAGTAAGTCGCCATAAGGCCCTCTGAAATTGTTAACTGGTAGCTAAGCCACAAAATGGCGCATATTGTAACCCTAAACACCCCATCCAGAGAAGATTGGTTAGTACAACTTGCCGATGTTCTCACCGATCCGGATGAACTATTACGTCTTTTGAATATAGACGCTGATGAAAATTTGCTCGCTGGTCGTGAGGCAAAACGTCTTTTTGCCCTTCGCGTGCCGCGATCGTTTATCGCACGCATGGAGAAAGGCAACCCCAACGATCCGCTACTGCGTCAGGTGCTTACCTCGCAAGATGAATTCGTTGCCGCCCCCGGATTCTCTACCGATCCACTGGAAGAGCAGCACAGCGTCGTTCCTGGATTGCTGCATAAATATCGCAACCGGGCGTTGTTGCTGGTAAAAGGCGGATGTGCGGTAAACTGCCGCTATTGCTTCCGTCGCCACTTCCCGTATGCCGAGAACCAGGGGAATAAACGCAACTGGCAGGTGGCGTTAGATTACATCGCCGCGCACCCTGAGCTGGATGAGATTATTTTCTCCGGTGGCGATCCCCTCATGGCTAAGGACCACGAGCTTGACTGGTTACTCACGCAACTGGAGGCCATTTCACACATTAAGCGTCTGCGAATTCACAGCCGCTTGCCCATTGTGATCCCGGCTCGCATTACTGAAGGATTAGTCGATCGTTTTGCACGATCTTCTCTGCAAATTCTGCTGGTGAATCACATTAATCACGCGAACGAAATTGATGAGACATTTCGTCAGGCGATGGCCAGCTTACGTAAAGTGGGGGTCACATTGCTTAACCAAAGCGTCCTGCTGCGTGGCGTGAACGACAACGCACAAACGCTGGCAAACCTGAGCAATGCATTGTTTGATGCGGGCGTGATGCCCTATTACCTGCATGTTTTGGATAAAGTGCAGGGAGCCGCTCACTTTATGGTGAGTGACGATGAAGCGCGTAAAATCATGCGAGAGCTGCTGACGCTTATTTCAGGCTATATGGTCCCAAAACTGGCGCGCGAAATTGGCGGTGAGCCAAGTAAAACGCCGTTGGATTTGCAATTACGACAGCAGTAACCCCTAGCAGTAACCCCTGTGAGTGCCCTGTTCAGGGACACTCCGTGCTGTGCTTATCAGGCCTACGTTTACTGATACCTGTAGGCCGGATAAGACATGTCAGCCTCGCCAGCCGGCATCAACAGCATCTATCAGTTAGGGCACTTATAAACCTGGCCATTCATCTCGCTGGCGGTCGGGACAAAACTGGAGAGCATTCCCTGAGATGGGCTGCTGACGCCATAAATCACGTTACCGCCCATTGCAGCGGCCTGGTTACGCAGATCGTTCGCCGCGCCACGCATAGAGCCACCTTCTTCGCCATGCTGGCCAGAAAGCCAGTTGCTCTGTTTACCGGTCGCAGTGCCGAGCAGTTGACACTCAGCACCAGGCTTATCTTCAACAAAGCGAACGCTTTGTCCGGCTGAACTCAGTTCATTGCTGGAGCTACAACCCGCCATCAGTAGCGCGGCACCAACGATCCCTGCTAAATATTTCACGTGCATGTCATTCCCCATAATCAATTAGTTGGACCTTATGTCCGTAGCTGAATCATATACTAAAAAGATGACCAAAAGAAAAACCCCCGGACATTTCTGCCCGAGGGTTTCTCATTTTTCGCGAGATATGTATTTAATCAAATAATTCAAGTTGCAGGCAGGCGGCAAGTTCATGAATCCCCAGGAGCTTACATGAGTAAGTGACTGGGGTGAACAAACGCAGCCAACGAACCCGCGGCTTGAAGTATGAAGATTAAATTACATCATGCCGCCCATTCCACCCATACCGCCCATACCGGCAGCACCTAAGTCAGGCGCATCGCCTTTCGGCAGGTCGGTAACCATGCACTCGGTGGTGATCATCAGGCCCGCAACAGAAGCCGCGTACTGCAGAGCAGAACGGGTTACTTTGGTCGGATCCAGAATACCCATATCGATCATGTTGCCGTATTCTTCAGTTGCAGCGTTGTAACCGTAGTTACCGTCGCCCGCTTTCACGGTGTTAGCAACAACAGACGGCTCTTCGCCGCAGTTCAGAACGATTTGACGCAGCGGAGATTCCATTGCGCGCAGCGCAACTTTGATACCCACGTTCTGGTCTTCGTTCTGACCTTTCAGGCCAGCAATTTTGGATGCTACGCGGATCAGCGCTACACCACCACCAGCAACCACGCCTTCTTCTACCGCAGCACGGGTCGCGTGCAGGGCATCTTCAACGCGAGCTTTCTTCTCTTTCATTTCAACTTCGGTTGCAGCACCGACTTTGATCACAGCAACACCGCCAGCCAGTTTCGCTACGCGCTCCTGCAGTTTTTCACGGTCGTAATCAGAAGTTGCTTCTTCGATCTGCTGACGAATCTGAGTCACACGACCCTGGATTGCCGCTTCTTCACCCACGCCATCGATGATGGTGGTGGTGTCTTTGTTGATAACAACACGTTTCGCCTGACCCAGATCTTCCAGGGTCGCTTTTTCCAGCTCCATACCGATCTCTTCAGAGATAACGGTACCGCCAGTCAGGGTTGCGATATCCTGCAGCATTGCTTTGCGACGGTCGCCGAAGCCAGGTGCTTTAACTGCAGCCACTTTAACGATGCCACGCATGGTGTTAACTACCAGAGTAGCCAGCGCTTCGCCTTCAACATCTTCAGCGATGATCAGCAGCGGCTTGCCTGCTTTAGCAACGGCTTCCAGAACCGGCAGCATTTCGCGGATGTTGGAGATTTTCTTGTCAGCCAGCAGGATGAACGGCGTTTCCAGTTCTACTGCGCCAGTTTCCGGCTTGTTGATGAAGTAAGGAGACAGATAGCCGCGGTCAAACTGCATACCTTCAACCACGTCCAGTTCGTCCTGCAGACCGGTACCGTCTTCAACGGTGATCACGCCTTCTTTACCGACTTTGTCCATCGCTTCAGCGATCAGTTTACCTACGGTTTCGTCGGAGTTAGCGGAGATGGTACCAACCTGAGCAATAGCTTTAGAGTCGGAGCACGGTACGGACAGTGCTTTCAGTTCTTCAACTGCAGCAGCGACAGCTTTGTCGATACCACGTTTCAGATCCATCGGGTTCATACCCGCGGCAACAGCTTTCAGGCCTTCAGTAATGATAGACTGGGCCAGAACGGTTGCGGTGGTGGTACCGTCGCCTGCAGCGTCGTTCGCTTTAGAGGCAACTTCTTTCACCATCTGCGCGCCCATGTTTTCGAACTTGTCTTCCAGCTCGATTTCACGTGCAACAGAAACACCATCTTTAGTGATGGTCGGTGCACCGAAAGATTTATCCAGAACTACGTTACGGCCTTTTGGACCGAGGGTAACTTTCACTGCATCTGCCAGTACATTTACGCCGCGCAGCATTTTCACACGAGCGTCGTTACCGAATTTTACGTCTTTAGCTGCCATTTTCTCTTTCCCTTAAATTCGTATGTTCAGTGTCGTTCGCGGATTAGGCTTCAACAATTGCCAGGATGTCGCTTTCAGACATGATCAACACTTCTTCATTGTCGATCTTCTCAGATTTAACACCGTAGCCATCGTTGAAAATGACGATATCGCCGACTTTCACGTCCAGCGGCTGTACAGAACCGTTGTCCAGGATGCGACCCTTACCGACAGCGATGATTTCGCCACGAGTTGATTTACCTGCTGCGGAACCGGTCAGTACGATGCCACCAGCAGATTTGGATTCAACTTCTTTACGTTTGACGATCACACGATCATGTAACGGACGAATACTCATTGATAGCTCTCCTTTGAGAAAGTCTTTATCAGTTATGGGTGACGCCGGCCCGTAAACGGTATCCCGGCTAGTGACCAGAGAGATGGGGATGGGCTTTTGTGCCTTCAAGGGGGCAAGCGAAAAAAAATTTTTATCAGCAGAAAATCCCGTCAAAACACCGACACGCCTCACATTTCATAACGATTTCAGCCACGTCGTCATAAGCAAATCCTATTGTGATACCATCGAAAATCTGCGCTGTAGCCCGGTACATGGGCATAACCGGATAACAACTTATGAGCGGACTAAAACAAGAGCTGGGACTGGCTCAAGGCGTTGGCCTGTTGTCGACATCATTGTTAGGTACAGGCGTTTTCGCCGTCCCCGCACTGGCTGCGCTGGTTGCTGGCAACAACAGCCTGTGGGCATGGCCGGTGCTGATCGTTTTAGTCTTTCCTGTGGCGATTGTCTTCGCCGTACTCGGTCGCCATTTTCCCAGCGCAGGCGGTGTGGCGCATTTTGTCGGCATGGCCTTTGGCTCACGGCTTGAGCGCGTTACCGGATGGCTTTTTTTATCGGTAATTCCAGTGGGGTTACCTGCGGCATTGCACATCGCCGCAGGATTTGGCCAGGCAATGTTTGGCTGGCATGGTTGGCAGCTTCTGTTGGCTGAACTTGGCACGCTGGTATTGGTCTGGTACATCGGTTCGCGGGGTGCCAGCTCCAGCGCTAACCTGCAAACGGTGATTGCCGGACTGATCGTAGCGCTGATTGTCGCCATCTGGTGGGCTGGCGAGTTGAAACCGAGTGAGATCCCCTTTCCTGCCATCGACAAGATTGAGTTTCCCGGACTTTTTGCCGCGCTGTCGGTGATGTTCTGGTGCTTTGTTGGCCTTGAGGCGTTCGCACACCTGGCCTCTGAATTCAAAAATCCGGAACGGGATTTCCCGCGCGCCCTGATGATTGGCCTACTCCTGGCCGGTTCCGTGTACTGGGCATGTACCGTCGTTGTATTACATTTTGATGCCTACGGCGAACAGATGGCGGCGGCGGCATCGCTGCCTGAAATCGTCGTCCAACTGTTTGGCGTTCAGGCCCTGTGGGTTGCCTGCATCATTGGTTATCTGGCCTGCTTTGCCAGCCTGAACATTTATATCCAAAGTTTCGCCCGTCTGGTGTGGTCGCAAGCACAATATAAACCGGAGAGCTATCTGGCTCGCCTGTCCCCTCGCCATCTTCCGGGTAATGCGCTAAACGCGGTATTGGGTTGCTGCGTCATCAGTACCTTGTGCATCTATATGCTGCAAATCAATCTCGACGCGTTAATCGTCTACGCTAACGGCATCTTTATTATGATTTATCTGCTGTGCATGCTGGCAGGGTGTCGATTGCTAAAAGGGCACTATCGCGTACTGGCGATAGTGGGGGGGCTACTGTGCCTACTGCTGCTGGCGATGGTCGGCTGGAAGAGTCTGTATGCGTTGATTATGCTGGCAGGACTGTGGCTGTTTTTACCCCGCAGGCCGGATAAGGCAACGTTGACGCCATCATCCGGCCTATAAATACTTTTGCCGGATGGCGCTAACGCTTATCCGGCCTACATACTGATGCTTAATCCCGACGATCGTCTTTATGTTCGATGCTGTCGCGCTTGTCATCTTTGCGCTGAAATTCACCGTCAAAGGTATCACCACCGCCAGTTCCGGCACTAAATCCACCACCTGGCATACGCGAAAAACGCAAATGCGGCAGTAACTTCATGGTCAAATGTTTCTGCACTGGTGGTAATAAAAGAAGAAGACCGAGGAAATCGGTGAAGAAACCAGGCAACACCAACAGTAAGCCGGCGATAATCAGCGACACGCTCTTGATCATTTCTGCAGCCGGACTTTCACCTGCTGCCATTTTCTGTTGCATCAGTAAAAAGTTCTTAAATCCTTGGTTACGAACCAGAGACATACCGATAACCGAGGTAAAAATAACCAAAATCAGGGTCATCAGGACACCCAGCACATGGGCGACCTGGATAAAAATAGATATCTCTATGTAAACATAGAGAAAAATGGCAAGTAATGGTATCCAGCGCAAAGGGCTCTCCTGTTGAAAACAGTCGTTTTCACCAACAACTGTT
Source organism: Citrobacter sp. Igbk 14 (assembly GCF_028069825.1). Taxonomy (NCBI): domain Bacteria; kingdom Pseudomonadati; phylum Pseudomonadota; class Gammaproteobacteria; order Enterobacterales; family Enterobacteriaceae; genus Citrobacter; species Citrobacter sp. Igbk 14. The sequence goes on along the minus strand of NZ_JANEWM010000003.1, from coordinate 6,962 downwards.
CGAAAATTGTGTGACTTGCATCACTCTAATATTGTGGTGATTAGCAAAATTTCAAGCTACTTGTACACTAATATTTGGTGTTAATCCTAAAGGGGTGATCTATTTCACAGAATAATAAATAAGGGGTAAATTCCACGTTTTAAGTGATCCAGATTACGGTAGAAATCCTGAACCAGCATATGATCTCGGGTATCAGACCGATGCAGGGGATAATCGTCGGTCGAGAAACAATCGAAATCACATATATCCTGTGTGTTTAGTCAAATCATTGGCAGCTTGAAAAAGAAGGTTCACATGTTAAACAACATTCGTATCGAAGAAGACTTGTTGGGTACCAGGGAAGTTCCAGCGGACGCTTACTATGGTGTTCACACTCTGAGAGCGATTGAAAACTTCTACATTAGCAACAACAAAATCAGTGACATTCCTGAATTTGTTCGCGGCATGGTAATGGTTAAAAAGGCAGCGGCACTGGCCAACAAAGAGCTGCAAACTATTCCTAAGAGCGTGGCAAATGCCATCATCGCGGCGTGTGATGAAGTCCTGAATAACGGAAAATGCATGGATCAGTTCCCGGTAGATGTTTACCAGGGTGGTGCGGGTACCTCCGTCAACATGAACACCAACGAAGTGCTGGCCAATATCGGTCTGGAACTGATGGGTCACCAGAAAGGTGAATATCAGTACCTGAACCCGAACGACCACGTCAACAAATGTCAGTCTACCAACGACGCTTACCCGACCGGTTTCCGTATCGCTGTTTACGCATCCATCATCAAACTGATTGATGCTCTTAACCAGCTGCGTGAAGGCTTCGAGCAAAAAGCTGTTGAATTCCAGGACATCCTGAAAATGGGTCGTACCCAGTTGCAGGATGCTGTACCGATGACCCTCGGTCAGGAATTCCGTGCTTTCAGCGTACTGTTGAAAGAAGAAGTGAAAAACATTGGACGTACCGCTGAGCTGCTGCTGGAAGTTAACCTCGGCGCAACTGCAATCGGTACGGGTCTGAACACACCGAAAGAGTACTCTCCGCTGGCAGTGCAAAAACTGGCTGAAGTGACCGGTTTCGCCTGCGTTCCGGCAGAAGACCTGATTGAAGCAACCTCCGACTGCGGCGCATACGTTATGGTGCATGGTGCACTGAAACGTCTGGCTGTGAAAATGTCCAAAATCTGTAACGACCTGCGTTTGCTCTCCTCTGGTCCACGTGCCGGCCTGAATGAGATCAACCTGCCGGAACTGCAGGCGGGTTCTTCTATCATGCCAGCAAAAGTGAACCCGGTTGTTCCAGAAGTTGTAAACCAGGTTTGCTTCAAAGTCATCGGTAACGACGTTACTGTTACCATGGCATCTGAAGCAGGCCAGCTGCAGCTGAACGTAATGGAACCGGTTATCGGCCAGGCAATGTTCGAATCTATCCACATTCTGAGCAACGCTTGCTACAACCTGCTGGAAAAATGCGTTAGCGGCATCACTGCTAACAAAGAAGTGTGTGAAGCATTCGTTTATAACTCCATCGGTATCGTCACCTACCTCAACCCGTTCATCGGTCACCACAACGGCGACATCGTCGGTAAAATTTGTGCCGAAACCGGTAAGAGCGTGCGTGAAGTTGTCCTGGAGCGCGGTCTGTTGACCGAAGCAGAACTGGACGATATCTTCTCTGCACAGAACCTGATGCACCCGGCTTATAAAGCAAAACGTTATACTGATGAAAGCGAACAGTAATCGTGTAGGGTAGTACCAGAGAGGGCACGTCATGATGACGTGCCTTTTTTCTTGCACGAAGTTACTTAAAAACAACAATTTAATATCAACTTGTTAAACAACAAGGAAGGCTAATATGATAGTTTTAGAACTTATCATCGTTTTGCTGGCAATCTTTTTAGGTGCCAGACTTGGGGGTATCGGTATTGGATTTGCAGGTGGGCTGGGTGTTCTGGTTCTCGCCGCTATTGGCGTAAAACCGGGTAATATTCCGTTCGATGTTATTTCCATTATCATGGCGGTTATCGCTGCTATCTCTGCCATGCAGATTGCAGGTGGTCTGGACTATCTGGTCCACCAAACTGAAAAACTGCTGCGTAAGAACCCGAAATACATCACAATCCTTGCACCGATCGTGACCTATTTCCTGACCATCTTCGCGGGTACCGGCAACATCTCTCTGGCAACGCTGCCAGTTATCGCTGAAGTCGCGAAGGAGCAAGGGATCAAACCTTGCCGTCCGCTCTCTACTGCCGTGGTTTCTGCACAGATTGCGATTACCGCATCACCTATCTCTGCGGCCGTGGTTTACATGTCTTCCGTAATGGAAGGTCATGGTATCAGCTACATTCACCTGCTGTCAGTGGTCATTCCGTCCACCCTGCTGGCTGTGCTGGTGATGTCCTTCCTGGTCACCATGCTGTTCAACTCTAAACTGTCTGACGATCCGATTTATCGTAAGCGTCTGGAAGAAGGTTTGGTTGAGCTGCGCGGTGAAAGACAAGTTGAAATCAAAGCCGGTGCGAAAACCTCCGTATGGTTGTTCCTGCTGGGCGTAGTTTGTGTCGTCGTTTACGCCATCGTCAACAGCCCAAGCCTCGGTCTGGTTGCTAAGCCGCTGATGAACACCACCAACGCCATTCTGATCATTATGCTGAGCATCGCGACGCTGACGACAATCATCTGCCGCGTTGAAACTGACTCCATCCTGAACTCCAGCACCTTCAAAGCAGGTATGAGTGCCTGTATTTGTATCCTGGGTGTTGCATGGCTGGGTGATACCTTCGTATCTCACAACATTGACTGGATCAAAGATACTGCAGGTAGCGTAATTCAGGGTCATCCGTGGCTGCTGGCCGTCATCTTCTTCTTTGCTTCTGCACTGCTGTATTCTCAGGCTGCAACGGCTAAAGCACTGATGCCGATGGCTCTGGCACTGAACGTTTCTCCACTGACCGCTGTAGCGTCTTTCGCTGCGGTTTCTGGCCTGTTCATTCTGCCTACCTACCCAACTCTGGTTGCGGCGGTTCAGATGGATGACACCGGTACTACCCGTATCGGTAAATTCGTCTTTAACCATCCGTTCTTCATCCCAGGTACGCTGGGTGTGGTTCTGGCTGTCTGCTTCGGCTTCTTGCTGGGTAGCTTCATGCTGTAAGTTTTACCTGCGGGGTGCTTATGCATCCCGCAGTTCCTCCCCCCCTCGCTTTAACTAACATCCTTCCCTTGTCCGTTGTATAGTTACCGTTCTCTTGCTGGTTACTCTGTTATTTCGAGGTGTTTATGCTTGATGTAAAGAGTCAGGATATTTCCATCCCCGATACCGTTGTGGTGCTTTGTACCGCCCCGGATGAAGCAACGGCCCAGGATCTGGCAGCCAAAGTACTGGCAGAAAAACTGGCCGCCTGCGTGACTCTGCTGCCCGGTGCAACGTCTCTCTATTATTGGGAGGGTAAGCTGGAGCAGGAATATGAAGTCCAGATGATTTTAAAAACCACCGTCACGCACCAGCAAGCACTTCTCGATTGCCTGAAGTCTCATCATCCGTATCAAACCCCTGAACTTCTGGTTTTACCCGTCACTCACGGAGACTTTGATTACCGCTCATGGCTCAACGCATCCTTACGCTGATCCTGCTGCTATGCAGCACATCCACTTTTGCCAGATTATTCGATTCGCCTGGCCGCTCGCAGTTTGTTCCTGCTGACCGGGCATTTATTTTTGATTTTCAGCAAAACCAACATGATCTGAACCTCTCATGGCAGGTAAAAGACGGCTACTACCTGTACCGCAAACAGATAAGCATTACGCCATCACAGGCCGATATTGCCGAGGTAAAGCTGCCGCCAGGCGTCTGGCATGAAGATGAGTTTTACGGCAAAAGCGAAATTTACCGTAAGCAGTTGAACGTTCCGGTAACGATCAATCAGGCCGCATCTGGAGCAACGCTGACCGTCACTTACCAGGGCTGTGCCGATGCCGGATTTTGCTATCCGCCGGAAACCAAAACCGTTCCACTCAGCGAAGTCATGGCTCGTACAGATGCGACGCCTGCACCAACGCCTGTTACAGTCGCCCCGGAAGAACAATCACAACCAGCCGCCCAACTCCCCTTTTCCGCACTGTGGGCATTGCTGATCGGGATTGGCATTGCCTTTACCCCTTGTGTACTGCCGATGTATCCACTGATTTCCGGGATCGTACTCGGTGGTAAACAACGCTTATCAACCGGGCGTGCGCTGCTGCTGACCTTCATCTACGTACAGGGAATGGCGCTCACCTACACTGCTCTGGGTCTGGTTGTTGCGGCTGCCGGGCTACAGTTCCAGGCCGCGCTACAGCATCCCTATGTACTGATTGGGCTTGCCATTGTCTTTACGCTGCTGGCCTTGTCGATGTTCGGCTTGTTCACATTACAACTCCCTTCCTCACTGCAAACACGTCTGACATTGATGAGTAATCGCCAGCAAGGCGGTTCTCCGGGCAGCGTATTTACAATGGGAGCGATTGCTGGACTGATCTGTTCCCCTTGCACCACGGCACCACTGAGCGCGATTTTGCTGTATATCGCACAGAGCGGGAATATGTGGCTGGGAGGCGGTACGCTGTATCTGTACGCACTGGGGATGGGATTACCCCTGATGCTGATTACCGTATTTGGTAACCGCCTACTGCCAAAAAGTGGCCCATGGATGGAACAGGTCAAGACTGCTTTTGGTTTCGTCATCCTTGCGCTTCCCGTCTTTTTACTCGAGCGGATTATCGGCGATGAGTGGGGCATTCGCCTGTGGTCACTGCTTGGCGTGGCATTCTTTGCCTGGGCGTTCATCACCAGTCTGCAGGCAAAACAAGGCTGGATGCGTATCGTGCAAATTGTCCTGCTAGCTGCGGCGCTGGTAAGCGTACGACCATTGCAGGATTGGGCATTTGGTGCGTCGCATGCCCAAACCCAGACGCACCTGAACTTCACCCCAGTGACATCGGTGGACGAGTTAAATCAGGCACTGGAGCGAGCCAGAGGCAAGCCTGTCATGTTGGATTTGTATGCTGACTGGTGTGTTGCTTGTAAAGAGTTCGAGAAGTACACCTTCAGTAGCCCACAGGTGCAACACGCGCTGGGCGATACGGTGCTGTTGCAGGCGGATGTCACCGCAAACAATGCACAAGATGTCGCACTTCTTAAACATTTACAGGTATTAGGGCTGCCGACAATTCTGTTCTTTGATGCCCAGGGTAAAGAGCATCCGCAAGCACGGGTAACGGGCTTTATGGATGCATCGACCTTTAGTGCGCATTTGCGTGATCGCCAACCGTGAGCGACACTTGCAAAAGGAAATACGGAGGAGAATACCGTGCAACGTGAAGATGTCCTGGGAGAAGCCCTGAAATTACTTGAGGTTCAAGGGATAGCCAATACCACACTGGAAATGGTGGCTGAGCATGTCGATTATCCACTTGATGAACTGCAACGCTTCTGGCCTGATAAAGAGGCCATTCTATACGATGCCTTGCGTTACCTCAGCCAACGGGTGGATATCTGGCGGCGTCAGCTTTTGCTGGATGACACGCTGAGTGCTGAGCAGAAACTACTGGCACGCTATAACGCACTGTCCGAATGCGTGAGTAATAATCGCTATCCCGGTTGCCTGTTCATCGCTGCCTGCACGTTTTATCCCGATCCTGGCCATCCTGTCCATCAGTTAGCTGATCAGCAGAAAAAAGCTGCACATGACTTCACACATGAGCTGCTGACGACACTGGAAGTTGATGACCCGGCCATGGTCGCCAAACAGATGGAACTGGTGCTGGAGGGCTGCCTGAGTCGCATGCTGGTTAATCGCAGCCATGCTGATGTAGAAACAGCACATCGTCTGGCCGAAGATATCCTGCGTTTTGCTCAGTGTCGTCAGGGTGGCGCACTCACCTAAACGAGCATTCCTTTCCGGCGCACGGCTAAAACCGCACCATCTTCACGGTGGTGCGAAATGTTCTGTTATTCACCTTGTCTTACCATGCACCCACGCAGCTGGAATCAGCAAAAACCACCGTATTTAGCACGCAATACATGTCACCATGGTTGTGCCTCCTTACACCTGGATTATCAGGGATAATTTGTGCAAACTTCAGGCAAAAACACACAGATTGCCGTAATATTAAGCGGTTGAGCAGCTTTTCCTGAAATTTGATTGACTGGCATGCGTGAATACGGTTTAATGCGCCCCGTTGCCCGGATAGCTCAGTCGGTAGAGCAGGGGATTGAAAATCCCCGTGTCCTTGGTTCGATTCCGAGTCCGGGCACCACTATTTAAAGAACCCAGCCTATGGCTGGGTTTTTGCTTTTATAGCCTCTGATCTTTCTAAAGCAATCACAACCCCTCTCAACCCCCCATCTCACTGCGTAAATCCTACATCGATACAAAACTGTTAGATTCAACAACTTAAAAGGATGACCGTACCCACTACTGAAGGTGGGATACGGATAACAGGGCAGGTTTTTACAGTTGTAGATCGGATAAGGCGGGACGCCGCATCCGGCGAAATGCCGCCCCGCCGGGAGTGCCTGATGCGCTGCGCTTATCAGGCCTACAACATACATTCAGTCCGGCGCATCCGCCTGTTTCCGGAAAAACACGCAGACGCAAAAAAGCCCGTCCGTCAGGATGGGCTTCTTCACTTATTTGATGCCTGGCAGTTTATGGCGGGCGTCCTGCCCGCCACTCTCCGGGCCGTTGCTGCGCAACGTTCAAATCCGCTCCCGGCGGATTTGCCCTGCTCAGGAGAGCGCTCACCGACAAACAACAGATAAAACAAAAGGCCCAGTCTTTCGACTGAGCCTTTCGCTTTTATTTGATGCCTGGCAGTTCCCTACTCTCGCATGGGGAGACCCCACACTACCATCGGCGCTACGGCGTTTCACTTCTGAGTTCGGCATGGGGTCAGGTGGGACCACCGCGCTACAGCCGCCAGGCAAA